>DAIDJA010000020.1 GCA_027451605.1 Acidimicrobiales bacterium | reverse complement strand
ATGATCATTTCCATCATATCGAGCCCACCCTCCGACCGGCCACGAGCAATCGGAGCCGACTGCATTCAAAAACCCACGTTCTATTGTCAGTGCATCTGAAGTTTCACGATTATTAATTTCACTTAATAATTCGAGTAATCCGACATTTGAGGCCTCTGTCTCAACGGCTATCGCCCCCTGTCCGATCTGAGGTAACATGACTTCCGTAGACAAAACTTCTGAATTTTCCGGAACGATATTTAGTCTATCCAGAGCGGCTTTGGCAACAATAATTGATCCGCCGGATGGGATCTTTGACATTCTGGTAGCGATATTCCCCCTCAATTCTTCAAATAGTAAACCCGGAATACTGACTGCCATTTGCAACATCCTTCTGGCAGATCCGGTTCTTACAATATCCCCGGGAGTCAACTGCGAAAGACTTTTCCCAATAAGTACATCTCTCACGTCGGCTCTTAACGGATAAGCACCTATAGTTATGTTTTCTATGGTTCCGCCGGGTATATCTTTGGCGCTATGGACGACTATATCGACCCGTCTTTCAACTAAGGCTTGTCGAATGGTATTTACAAATATACCCTGACCGCCGATTTTAAATAGGGACTCGGATTGATCCAAGTCTCCTTTAGAATCGATACCTATTATTTCAAATTCAGCTGTTGGCTCAATTTCAGCAAGTAAGTTGACAACGTGTTTGGCTTGATACATAGCCAAAGGACTTTTGCGTGTTCCGACTCTAATGACCATTTAATTTTCTTCCATTTAAAATTTGGACTACTTAAAAGTCCTCAATATCAAAAAGATATCTTACAGCTTCAAAAACTTTTTGGTCTTTGGATTCTCGCAAATTTTGCTTCAACCGGGAAACAGGTAAATGGGCTATCGATGCAGAGATCTGACTCAAGAGAATTTCAACTTCATTTCTCGTAAATGATTCTTTATCTTTTAGTCGCTTATCTATAAAGTCATCTTTAACTAAGTCAATTCGAGAGACAATCTCGGCTACTAACGAATCGACCCCTTTAAATTTTAGGGCTTCTTTATATTTAACCAATCTTTCGTTAACAATTTCCTGAGCCTGTCGTACGGCAAATTGCTTAGACTCTTTATTCTTTTCTACAAATCTTGTGATGTCATTTATATCGAAAAGTGTAACTCCTTTGACATAAGCAACCTCAGGTTCAACGTTCCTCGGAACGGATAGATCACTTACCACCAAAGGACTTGTCTTTATTTCCATAGCCGATTTAAGCATCTTTTCTGTGACTATCAGTTGTGAGGCCGCAGTAGCCACAAATAGAACATCCAAATCCGAAATTACAGACTGAAGATTATTCAATGGCGCAAATTTAACCGAAAACTCTTTGGCCAATTCATTACCTTTGGCCTCGGTTCGATTTATTATCGTAATATCATTAATTCCGTGTCGCTGCTTTAGGGCCTTCAAAACTGTAGCTGCCATCTGTCCGGCGCCCAATACACCTATGCTCATTAAATTAAAATCATCACCGACATGCGAGGCGGCTATCGCTGCCGATGCGTGAGCCATCGAAGTAATTCCCGAGGACAATTTTGTATCCTGCCTGACCTGTTTGCCTACTTCGAGGGCGTGCTTAAAAAGAAGGTTCAACTGAGGTCCAACTGTTCGGATACCTTGGCCAATTGAGTATGCAGATTTAACCTGACCAAGTATCTCCCCTTCACCGACAACAATTGAATCTAAACCGGATGCTACGTTAAACAAATGCATTACAGCTTGTTCGTCAATGAAGACAGTTCCGACCCTACTTATAATTTCCTCGTCAAGTCCACTGTATTTAGACAATATTTTGTAAATAGATTCAAGTCCAACGTGAAATTTATCCAATATTGCATAAATTTCTGTTCTAAGACAAGTTGAAAGGACGACAACTTCGGCAATTTCTTCCAATGCCAATAAGTCAGAAGCTATGGATCTAACTTTAGAATCTTCGAATATAATTCTGTCCGACTCTATTTCGTTTAACGTCTGAAGACGATAACTTAAGCAACTGATTGACATGTTGCTAAAACTCCGCAATTTTGCATATATTAATCTTAGTTTGATATTGGCCTTACCGGCCATCGCAACATACTTTATACCACCGAAAGCAATTACCTAAAATTTTAGGGATGATATTTTATTGCGCGCCACAAATACCGCTCCTCTCTGTTAGAATTTAAGTCATGGCCCTTCTTACAGCAAAAACAGACGAACAGCTTTTGGAAGAACTTCTTCCCGAAGCTGAAAGATTAATTAACAGACATTTTGGAGTTCAAAAAGAGTGGTTTCCGCATGAATTCATCCCGTGGACAGAAGCCGCAAAATTGGATGAAAACGGAAATTGTCCGGAATCAGAAAATGTGGATGAAGCCACACGATCAGCTTTGTTTGTAAACTTATTAACCGAAGACAATCTGCCATACTATTACAATGACGTCAACAGGATGTTCGGTACAAGCGACACATGGCAGTATTGGACCCGCAGGTGGACCGCCGAAGAAGGACGCCATTCAATAGTAATCAGGGATTACATAACCGTCAAGGGTCTGATCGATCCAAAAGAGCTTGAAAGAGCAAGGATGGCACAGGTCGAAGGAGGAGAAACACCCCATCCCGCAGGAGTCAGAGATGGATTTGCCTATTTGGCTATTCAAGAATTAGCTACCAGAATTAGCCATCACAATACGGGAAAACGTCTCCCCGATAAAGAGGGTCAAGCGTTAATGCGCCGGGTAGCAATTGACGAAAACCTTCATTACCTCTTTTATCGTGATTTAGCCTCGGCGGCTTTGGAAGAAAATCCTTCGGCAACCGTTGAAGCAATCGATAGGCAAATAACTAATTTCCAAATGCCCGGAACCGGTATCAAAGATTTCGTAAAGCATTCAAAAAAGATTGCCAAAGCCGGAATCTATAACTTTGCCATACACAGCGAGAACATTGTTAAACCGTTGGTCTTTGGACATTGGAAGATAGACAAACTTACGGATTTAACGGATGCGGCAAAAGCAGCTCAGGAACACGTCATTAAATTCAGCGAAAAGATCTCTAAAATCGGACAGAGACTCTTCCCAAAATCTGAATCCGAACCGGCGTTGGCGGAAAGTATTTAAATTTTCTACCCAATTTTCTGACTGCAGGATTCAGGGATATACCTCAAAGGCTGACCGATTCGGTGATAAGTTATATCGGTGACTAAACCTCCGACAGGAAAACGAATACCCACCGAACTCAGTGCCTTTTCTGATCTAAGGGTCGACCATTACTACTGGATAGCCGACAAAAATGACCCTGAAGTAATCCAACTTTTGGAAGCCGAAAACGAATACTTCTCCGAAGCCACAAAGTCCAACAAAGATTTGGCGAAGACAATTTATGATGAAATTCTTTCGGTGGTAGTGGAAGACGTAAGAAGTGTTCCCGTAAAAGACAAAAAATGGGTTTATATTACCAGATACGAAAAGAACCTCCAATATCCCATTTTTACAAGAAGGCCGTATGTAGATGAATCTTCAATGAAGATTCCTGAACCTGGCGAACAAAAAGGCGAAGACGAACTCGAATTACTTGACGTAAACAAAGTCTCATCGGGGTTTGATTTCTTCAATTTAGGTGACCTACAGATAAGTTTCAATTCATCGATAATGGCATACTCATTTGATACAAATGGTTCAGAAACCTATGAAGCGAAAATAGTTAATTTAACCGACAATGTAGTGATAGATAATCTGGTTGAAATTTACGCAAGTTTAGTCTGGCATAAAGATAATTCTCATATTTACTATTTAAAGTTAGACGAAGAAATGCGTCCCTTCCAGGTTTGGTGTCACAAATTAGGAGAGGACCAGGACAACGATCAGCTAATTTACGAAGAACCCGATGATGCATTCTTCGTTGATATTTCAACGACCAAAGATGATAACTTCATTCTGGTTAGCTCTAACTCAAAAATTACTTCAGAAGTTCATTATATCGATACGAACCTATCACATGATAATTTAAAAACGTTTGCCACAAAAATCCCGTCCCATGAGTACCAAATCGAGCATCTAAACGGAACATTTTATATTATTACCAACTTAGATGCCATTAATTTCAAAGTAATGACATGTGATTTGAACGCAACTTCGCCGGACAACTGGAAAGAACTGGTGGCACACCGTGATGACATCAGAATCGAATCTATGGAGATATTCAATAAACATATCGTACTTTCGAAACGTTCAAAAGCTGATACCTATTTTGAAGTTATTGATTTAACTACCGAAAACAGATGGGAGTTCAGAGGGTCCGTTGAATTCGGACAGACCCATTTAAGTATTAATCCCGACATTGATTCTGCGACCTTACGATACAGTGAACAATCTTTAAAATCCCCCGATGCCATTTGTGAACTCGATCTGAACTCAAAAGCCACCAGACAACTTTGGCAGCGACCGTATAATAACTTTGATCCGGAATTGTTTGACGCTAAAAGGTATTATGCGACTTCCGCCGACGGCACCGAAATACCCTATAGCCTCGTTTACAAACGAAATTTAAATTATTCAAACGATCACAGGCCGTGTTTGATTTATGCATACGGAGCATATGAAATATCACTTGACCCATGGTTCTCACCTTCCAGACTATCGCTGCTGGATCGGGGGTTTATTTTTGCCATTGCCCATGCTCGCGGGGGCGGTGAAAACGGTAGGCAATGGTATGAAAACGGAAAGAAATTGAAAAAAAAGAATACATTTTCTGACGTTATCGCAGTTGCCGAAGACTTAATTAAAAAAGGTTTGACCACTGAAAATCAGATTGGCTTAAGAGGTGGCTCTGCGGGTGGATTAACTGTAGGAGCGGTCCTTAATATGGCGCCAACACTATTTAAAGTGGCGGTTGCCGAAGTTCCATTTGTCGACACATTGACCACAATGTCCGATCCGACATTGCCTTTAACGATAACTGAATGGGACGAGTGGGGAAATCCTATTGAAAATTCGGAGGACTATTTTTATATAAAAAGCTATTCCCCCTATGACAATATCAAATCGAGCGTTAAATATCCTTCCATATTGGCTACAGCAGGTTTAAATGATCCGAGAGTCGGATATTTCGAGCCTGCCAAATGGGTTCAGAAACTTAGGTATGCAAATCCTGAAAATAATGTTTTGTTAAAGACCGAAATGGGAGCAGGACATCAGGGTCGTTCGGGCAGATATAGCGAATACGAACAGGAAGCTGAGATATTGGCTTTTATTGTTAAAGCTTTGGAATCACCCGATTGAATTAACATTCCTAATAACCGTCAGACATTTCCAACTACCGGAATTCAAATGTACCGTACGAACTTCCCTGCGGAAAATTCAAAGGAACTCCGTTTACGGTAACCGTTGCACCGGTATTGCCCAAGATAAGATTTATGGGTCCGCTGACTGTTACGGTTTGATTTGCACCCGCTGCCATAGTCTGACCGACCACGTTGGTTGAATTCGACGAGTTCGGATTTTCAGTCACTTCAACCCAACTCGCTTTGGTGACAGTAATGCTCAGCTGATATTTGCCCTGAGGGGCCGAATAAATAACTGCACTTGAAGTAACCGAATTTGGCTGTATGGCAGCAAGCGACGTTGTCGTCGCGGTTACGGGTTTAGGAGCTTTATTAGTAATTGTAGTTACAGTCGTCACTGAAGAATTCTGCTTATTGGAACCAGACGGTGATAATAGTAAAATAAATGCCGCAACTATCGCTACGACAATAATCACTGCGGCCAATCCACTGGCTACGGTAATTATCGGCGGCAATCCAAAAGAGTTATAGTAACCTTTTGATTGGGAATGACTGATTCTAACGGCTTTTTGAACGTGAGTACCCGGACCGCTATAGTAGTCATCATTGTATTCAGACTCGTCAATAGTTTCGTCGGAATCTTCTTGGCTAACCTGCTTTGTAGCACCGGTTTGTCTAAGTTTAGATTGGATTAAGTCAGTTCGAGTACCGTCGGTAACTCTACGAATCCCTTCAATGCGTTTTGCATGTGACTTCACATGCCCGGTGACAGAATCCGAGGCAAAAGCAACCCGCCATACTACTACAACGACTGCGATCATAAGCAATATTATTGCTACTAACAGCATTTAAAACTTCCTTTATCCAACAAGTGGCTTAAGACTATATTAGGTCCTCATCGGGAAATGCGGGACCAAATGCGCCGGAATATCCCTGTAAAGCGGGTTATTCATATCACGATTGGAAACGATCGGATCTTGAATTCCCCAATCGATATTTAATTCGGGATCATTAAAGGCAACTCCGTTTTCGTCATTTTGATTGTAATAACCGTCTACCATATAGGTTAAAAGTACATCAGTCAAAGTTGAAAACCCATGAGCTACTCCCGGAGGTATAAATACTCCCCTATCCTGACTTCCGTCAAGATCAACTGTGAACACGTTTTTTCGCGTTGGTGAATCAACTCTTAGGTCTACGAGAACGACTCTTAGTTTGCCCCTTAAAGGGTACCAATAGTCAGCTTGGTGCATATGATAGTGCAACCCAACTATGGCACCTTGCTCTTTTTCGGAACGATTTCCCTGTATCATTTCTCTCCCCAAGGGAAACCAACTTCTGCGATAAGTTTCTACGAACCTGCCCCGTGAATCTCCGTGACTGTCAGGTTCAACCAAAAGAACATCTGCAATCTCTTCGACGGCCAAAATTGCTACCACATTTCCTCCTTAATATATTGCTAAAAATAGCTTAAATAAACTTACCAAATTTTGACTTAAAATATAACAAAGGTTCACCCGGACGTCGGGAAAGATCAATTACTTTAGCGACAACCACAAAATGATCGCCGGCCGGAATTACTCTTTCGATCTCGGCTTCGATATAACCTAAACAACCGTTTAACAGAGGACTTCCCGTTACGCCGATATCAAATTTTACATCTTTAAATTTGTCGATTCCGCTTATTGCAAAAGTATTTGCAAGCTCGGTCTGTCCTCGAGTTAAAACATTAACGGCAAAAAACCCGGAAGAATAAATTTTAGGCCAAGAAGTTGACGCCATCGAAACCGCAATTGCAATCAAAGGAGGGTTCAAAGATAAAGATAAAAAGGTCTGACAAGTGAATCCATAATTTTTTTCTTCATTTTTCCCGGTAACGATAGTAACTCCCGTGGCAAAATGACTTACCACTTCTTTAAATTTATCCGGTGTTATCACTGAACTGTTAGGACGGCCTATGGAGATGTTGTCAATATAGTTGAATGTTGGCGAAGGTCTACTGTCATCCCTTCGAATGCGGCATATATTTTATTTATTTTACCGTGGTTTTGATCGATTACCGAACTTAGAATTTGATCTATCTGTTCATCGGAATGATACGGATCGTGATGAAAAAGGGCCAATGCCTTTGCGTTGCTGGCTTTTGCAACCATAAGGGCATAGTCATAAGTACAATGCCCCCAATCGGTCTTTTGATCAAATTCGTCCCGGGTGTACTGTGCATCATGAATCAGTAAATCGCAATCCTTACAAAGTTCTATAACCGAATCCGAAACAATTCCGGATTCCCAGTTAGAAGGAGCTTGATGATCTGAGATATACACCAAACTACTAAAATCTGACTCTATCCGATATCCTAAAGTGAGACCTCCTTGATGAGGTATCACTCCAACTTTAATAGTTGTATCGCCATCGGTCATTGTCTCACCTCCGTGAAGACCGTGCAAGCTAATGGATGCCTTAAGGTCCCAAACGCCGACCGGGAAAAATGGTGGTGACATAAACCTATGGTAGGTATGCACCAGCGAACTGTCATCCTGAATTGGACCGTAGATCTCTAATTTTGAACCTTCCCTGTTTGCCTGAGGGAAAAACGGCAGCCCTTGAATGTGATCCCAATGAAGGTGCGTTACCAGCACCTTGGCCGTAACTGGGTTTAATTCCCTAATTCCGTTTAATTGCCAATCCAACCCGTCCAAATGATCCCCCAACGGGTGTAGCCCGGTTCCCAAGTCCAAAATTATCTTAGAATCAGAATCATGAGGCTCAACTAATACACATGCGGTGTTGCCTCCGTAACGCGAAAACGCCGGACCGCTAACGGGGCAGGAACCCCTTACTCCAAAAAAGGTAACTTTCATTCTTTGATTTTCCTCGCTAATAACTTTATACGTTATTCTTTGTAGAGTATTATGTCAGTCACTCATAGCGTTATTTTCTGCTACATAACAGTCTATATATTTTTTTAGCCATTTGCTGCCGACATAGTTTCGGTAAGGCAATCCAATCAAAAATGTCTAATTCGAATTATGTCACAACTATATTTAAGCGGCCAACAGATTCAAAATATTAATCTTAGCCAAATATAATTATTGATAAATCGAGTAGAAATTTACTACACTGAGTAAGTCAAGGCGTTTTTAAAATAAGCAAAGAGGTATTAAATGAAAGTAAACGGATACTATTGCACACTTGAGGCAATTTCGGCCGGAGATGACGAATCTCAGCTTATAATTCTTGTTCACGGATTTCCTGATTCGCCAAAAAATTGGCAACCGGTTATCGACCGGCTAGCAGAAAGCGGATACAAAGTAATCGCCCCTTGGCTTAAAGGCTACTCGCCTTCTCAGGCCATCCCGCCTTTTAATATTGGCACTATCGGCCTTGACATAATAGAAATAGCGCTGAACTATTCCGGGAAAAATAAAGCCATAATTATTGGTCACGATTTTGGGGCCATGGGGGCATACTGTGCGGCAAACTTACGGGGAGATCTATTTGAAAAAATAGTCACGATGTCCGTGCCTCCCTTCGGAGCCATATTTGAAGGCTTTTTGACAACCGAACAACTTAAAAAAAGCTGGTACATCTTCTTTCATCAAACCTTTTTGGCAGAAATCGTACTACCCATGAATAATTTTGAATATATCGATCGCCTATGGTCCGACTGGGGACCGGAGTCAACTCCCAATTATAAGGAATTCACCGAAAACGCAAAATTATGCTTTGCGGACCCTGAAAATATCCAGGCGGCACTGGGATATTACCGAAGTATATTTGATCTTACGGAAAATACGGACAATAATATTGCCGCAGCCCTTAGTGCATTTCAACAAGCGGTGGTCTTACCCACACTTTATTTGCACGGATCAGACGACGGATGTATCGGAATCGAAGTAGGTAATCTAGCATCCAAATATTTAAACAATCAGTCGAAATCTAAAATTATTAAAAATTCAGGACACTTTCTACAGATTGACGCACCAACGGAGATGCTGGCTGAAATTAATGAATTTCTGAGTAAATAGAATTCTACTCCCAAACACCTTCGCCGTATGGTCGTTTGCGTACCGGAGCAAATTCTCTTTTCCAGACCATTACCTTACGTCTGAAATAACATACTTCCTTGCCTTCTTGATTAAATCCTTTAGTTTCAACAGTTACTATTCCCCGATCATTTTTGGATTTGGACTCAATCTTATCGATTACCCTTGTCTCTGCATATATCGTATCTCCATGAAAAGTGGGGTATTTATGCTGTAAAGATTCAATTTCCAAATTCGCTATTGCCGCTCCCGAAACATCCGGGACACTCATTCCTAAAACCAGTGAGTAGACGAGATTACCGACTACAACATTTTTACCCTGAACAGACTCATGTTCGGCAAACCACTCATTTGTATGAAGGGGATGATGGTTCATCGTCATCATGCAAAACAAGTGATCATCGAACTCCGTTATGGTCTTGCCCGGCCAATGCTTATAAATGTCACCCACATTAAAGTCTTCTAAATATCTTCCAAAAGGTCTTTCAAAAATAGTCATATAACTATAGTTGCATAAAATACAGGCAACCAAAGACAAATTCGACTTCAGTAGCCGATAAAAATCTTTGACAAAAAATCTTTAAGAAATTCGCTCTCTAGCTTTAAGTTGCAAAACAAATCCCTTAAATCAGGTTTTAGAAAGGTTGGCCGTTACATAACCGCAAGGATCGCTGCCAGTTTCACAAAAGTACGATTTTTCTGTATTCAAATTATTTGTCGTAACTTTAGAAGTTGTTTTCCCACCAAAACGTTAACAACCCTTAAAAGCTGGCGGGGAAGGGCTCGAACCTTCAACCTCCTGAACCAAAATCAGGCATTCTACCATTGAACTACCCGCCAATTAATATTGACTACAAATTTTTGACCTGATTAATTTTAGTTGACTTTCAGACGGAAATATAACAATCACTGTGTCGTAATGGCTACCCAATTAAGTTCCGGTAAGTCATTATTGGAATCAAAATTTCAGCTGCCCTTTTTAAAATTACTTTTTTTCAAAGGTGCGGCGGCGAACCATAGTTATAGATTTTGTAAACTGTCTGGTCAAAAACATACTAATGTATATATCTGACATGGGATCACTAATTAAAAAACGTCGCAAGAGAATGCGCAAAAAGAAACATAAGAAGATGTTAAAGGCTACTCGTTGGAAGAGACGGGCTGCAGGCAAGTAGGCTTGTCCGTTTGGAACTAATAGATTCATACAAGATATTTCCCGGATGCTACTATTGGATCGAAGATAAATTAAAGTCTGTTAATTTATAGAGTAATTTCTGTACGGGTTTTGGGGGTAGGTGTAGTGTCCGGTAACTACTTGTTGCTTTATGTACTTACATTACGCAAAGTCAATTTTCTGCCACTGCCTTAAGTCGTCATAACATATTGAAATTCCTCAGATATTTCTGAAAATTATATTTCAAAGTTATTTTAAAACTATTAATTCAGGCTCTAAAGTTTTCTTTAAGTATTTCCGATAATATTTTTAGCACGGAGTTTTGTTGCTTTTATAGGCAGTGGGTGCTGAAGGGAGAAAACTGTGTGGAAACATGCGGTCTATTTTAAGTTTTCTCGAAAAGGCGGCTTTAGATGAGGCGCTTCGGAGAGATTGCGTTTTGGAACCGTATCAAGCTTAAGGGTCGAAATTTCGGTTACCTTTTGCACGTATGTGTAATTTTCTTCTTGTTATTGGCAATTGTGATTCAAACCGGCTATTCGTTCATAAGTAATCTGAGTCAGATAACTCTGTCTAATACGGTAACTTCTTCAAACGGATACTACGTTTGGGTGTCTGGGGGGGGGAACGAAGTATCACAAATCGACTCAATCACCGGAAATGTAATAAATCAAATCACGACTTCAGTCAGCAATCCTCACGGACTCGCCTTTACACCTGATGGAAAAGATTTGGTTGTGGCAAATTCATCCAGTTTATCAAGCAACCTCTTGACCATAATGAATGCGGGAACAAGTTCGGTCACGGTTGTTCAAAACAATATATCCGGATGCACTACTCCGATATCTGTTGCTTTTGCACCTTCAGACGAGGGCTATGTAGCTTGCCAGGGTAGCGCCAATGTTTACAGTTTTTCAATAAACGAGTCTACGGGTATAATTTCTGCAGGCAATTCTTATTCGGTTGGGTCAAATCCAAATAAAATAGCCGTAAGTCCCAGCGGTTTAATTGCCGGTGTTGTCAATACCGGAAGTACCACAGTAAGTTTCATTAACTTGACAACCGGAAATGTTCAAAATTCCGCATCCTTTAGTCCGAATGGCAACATTGTAGATTTGGCATTTACAGCTGATTCGACACAGGCCTGGGTGGTAAGCGAAGGTGGAGATGATATTGTTCCGATAACAGTGTCGAACCTGTCTATTGGAACTAAGATTTCCATGCGTTCCAATACTACGCCTGATTCCATCCAAATATATGCTTCCAGTGCCTATGTGGGAAGTTCAACTTCATCTTCAACCTATCCGGCCGTAACACAAGTAGATCTGGCTGATGGATCCGATAAACTAACTAATATAATATGGAATACAAATAACTCAAGTTATACCGGAGAAGTTGCAACTGATGCTTTGGCTATTGGTGGGTCGTCAGATCAGCTCTTTGCCGGCGAATTTAACACGAATTGTTCTCCATGTAGTTCGGTGGGTAGTGTATCGCTGTTAGGGTCTTTGAACTCTAATATGTTGGATATAACAACTTCACTAAAACAGATTACATTACCCGTTAACGCAATTGCGGTAAGTCGCTTAGTCGTCTCAGAGTCACCGCCTCCAGTGTCTCTTTCGAATGTAAGTGTTACAACATATCCCGTGATCTCTTCAGGTACCTCATTTGACACATTACCGGTACAGGAAGGAATGACTTTATTCAGTCAAAATGAACCAAATATAAATATCAATCCAATGTATGCGGGTGCCTGTTCAGGGCAGCCGAAAGCGTCCAATTCGCTGACCGACGCAGTTCCATCTACTAACGGACAGTGTCAAAATCTTGCAATCGACGGTAATTCAATAACCGCTTCC
>DAIDJA010000019.1 GCA_027451605.1 Acidimicrobiales bacterium | reverse complement strand
AAACTACGGAATTAATGCAAACAATCGACAGATAATTACAATATATAAAACAGACGACAACATCTCTGGTATATTGCAGAATATAGGCATTACCCTAACGCCAGATAAGTTACTCGGCGACGGCGATACAACTCTGCTACTTCAGCCCGACGAAATAAACCTTCTTAAAAGTAAAGCACCATATTTGATAGCCATGGCTATCAAAGACCTGAGTGAATTGAGCCTAGAGAACATAGTTGCCATAGATGAAAACGATAACAATGGTGGTACAATAGACAATTCGGAAATTGTAGCCAAAATAGAGTCACCCGGTAGCCAGCCAATAATTGGTGTAATTGATACTTTATTTGATACAAGAGTATATTTTAGTGAATGGGTAGATTATCAACCACAAATAGATGAAGAGATACCTACTTCTCAGGATGATTTTCGCCACGGCACTGCAGTGTCATCGATTATCGTTGACGGACACCGAATAAACCCTGATTTAGATGATGGTTGCGGCAACTTTAGGGTCAGACATTTTGGTGTAGCTACCGCTGGATTGTATAGTGCATTCACTATTACTAAGCTGATTCAAAGAATTGTTGCGGCCAATTTAGACATCAAAGTATGGAATCTGTCATTAGGGTCGTTACAGGAAGTTAGCCCCAACTTCATCTCGCCGGAAGCGGCTATTCTGGATAAAATCCAGTTTGATAATGACGTTATATTTGTAATCGCTGGTACCAACAAGCCAAATGATCGTAAAGGGGAAATGCTTATCGGTGCACCAGCGGATTCCATTAATTCAGTTGTGGTGAATTCCGTAAAGAAATCTGGGTATCCGGTATCATATGCTCGAAAAGGTCCTGTCCTATCCTTCTTTAATAAGCCCGACGTTAGTGCATTTGGCGGTGATGGCAAGAGGTATGAGGACGCGATACGGGTACGTGAACCCAATGGCGAAGCGTTTATGGCCGGTACGTCATTTGCAGCACCGTGGATTGCACGTAAATTGGCGTATTTAATTGAAGTATTGGGATTGAGCCGTGAAGTAGCAAAGGCTTTGATTGTCGATGCGGCCGCAGAATGGAATGATACCGGCAATAACCAAGCCCTAGCACCATTTGTCGGACATGGCGCAGTACCGGTGAAGATAGATGACATAGTCAGGTCTAAGGACGATGAAATAAAGTTTGTCATGAGCGGTGTCTCTAACGAATATGAAACCTACGCGTATAATATACCGGTTCCTATCGTTAATGACATGCATCCTTTCGTAGCCAAGGCCACACTATGCTACTTCCCTAAATGTTCCATAAATCAGGGTGTTGACTATACAAACACTGAGCTAGATGTTTCTATCGGGCGAATCAACACTAAAGGCATAAAGTCTATTAATATGAACGTCCAAACAACTGATGGGAAATATGTGTACGAAGGAAAAGCCCGAACGCAGTTTCGGAAGTGGGACAATACCAAGCATATTCACGAAAGATATGGTTCTAGCCTGCGCGCTCGAAAGGCATATGGATCAGGAATGTGGGGTGTAAGCATTAAATCCAAAGAACGACTGGAGAAACGTGATGGCTACGGAATTAAGTTTGGCCTAGTAGTTACCCTTAAAGAGGTGAACGGTCTAAATCGTTTTCACGACTTCACGCAAAAGGCACGCCTTGCTGGCTGGATTGTTAATGAAGTAAATATCGATGCACGAGTAATCCTACGCGAGAAGTTGCAAGAAATAATCCAGTTCGACTAAGTCATTGAATATAAACTTGTTTCGGCGTTTTCATGGGTTTGTAAAACTTGCTAAGTTTCTTTCTTCGCCGGTCATTGTCGTGCCTTCAAATTACTTATAGTTCAGCTCTTTTCCTAATGGTGCCCCAATCTCTGGCACGACTCAATTGCCTCCGCTTCGAGTTTAGAGCTAACTTCCGGGACTTTGGTTTAGCAGTAGGTCACATGTGATATTAATTACTTGTACAGTCACGGCTTTTATAGGAATGTAGCCCGGGGAGAAAATTAGAACAAATGTACCGGCTAGGCTCGGCGGGTTGCTTGTTGGTCTTCTTCGATTACCTCCCGATAGCCGACCCACTAGTTTCTTAAGAGTTACGCTACGTCTGTTAAGCTAACGTTGAATTAGTCAATTAAATTCTGGAACTTATCAGGCGGGCTCATTAGATTTCAGCTGAGTTCCAATGAGTTGATTAGGTGAGTCGTCGCAGCGTAGCGACCTCACAAAACCTTTTCATCGATTTTAAATTAGCGAACGTTAAATGATTGGAGTCGTTTGATTAACTAAACTGGATTAAATAACGGCGCAATGCCGTTATTTAAAACTAGTTTGTTTATGAGACAGATCAATACTATTGAAATCCCGGTTGGCGATATGATATTTGACGCTATAGCAAGTGGGGACCCGAGCAACGAACTGGCAATTTTTCTGCATGGCTTTCCGCAAAGTTCAGTTTGCTGGGAATCCGTTATGTCTGAGTTGCCGGCTAACTATTTTTGTGTCGCCTATAATCAACGCGGGTACAGTAGAAATGCGAGATTTACCGACAAGGATATGTACAAAATCAATTGTGTTGTCGAAGATGTTTTGGGTGTCGCAAATTATTTTGCCGCCGACAAGTTTCATCTGGTCGGACACGATTGGGGTGGAGCCGTTGCTTGGGCTACGGCCATATTTCACCCGGAGGTTCTTAAGTCTGTAGTTGCGGTCTCAACCCCGCATCCCCTGGCACTGCAAAATTCTTTGAAAAATAGAAGTTCGGACCAAAGAGGAAAGTCAAGTTATATTCAACTCTTTCGGCAGAAAGGGGTCGCCGAAGAGATGCTATCGGAAAATGAATTCGCAGGGCTTCGGTCTATATTTACAGTGTCGGGCTATGACTTAAACGATCAGGGTTTATCGGAGCATTTGAGCCAATATATTGCTCTTTTGTCAGAACCGGGCGCTTTAACCGGTGCTCTCAACTGGTACCGGGCCATTAATATGAATGATACTTCTGTATTCCCTAATTCGGAGGCTCTTATTATCGATACCCCTGTTTTGTATGTTTGGAGCGATAACGACATAGCCCTCGGCAAAGAAGCGGCTTTTGACACCGGCAACTATCTCTCGGGGTATTACAAGTTTGAAGTTCTAAAAGGGATTAGTCATTGGATACCCGAAATGGCGTCCCGGAAGCTTTCGGAGCTAATTTTAAGTCATTGGAATACAGTTGGAAGCATTTAAGTGAGGTTGATATGTCAAGTGAGTTTCAGGATAAGTCTGTCCTAATTGTCGGCGGGTCCGGACCGATTGGGCTTGCGATCGGAAGATATTTTGCATCCTTCGGAGCGGTAATTAATCTTGTCGACGAATCTGAAAGTTCAGTTAATAAAGCAGTCGACATTATTGTCTCTGAAGGAGGATCATGTATCGGGCAGTGTTGCCATATGACTAATGAAGCTGAAGTAGTCGCTGTCATAAAACAGCTGGTTAATACATCGGGATCCCCATTTCTAGCGGTAAATTGTCCGAATTTCGTCAGGCTGTCACATTTTACTGAAACTACTGTTGAACAGTGGGATTCGGTAATAGAGAATAATCTAAAAGTTACCTTTTTGGCCACGAAAACAGTACTTCCCCATATTTTGGGTACGGGCGGTTCCATAGTAAATATTACCGGAGTTCCCGGAGTTACCGGTGTGGCATATTCATCGGCATTTGCGGCTGCATCAGCCGGAATCATTCAACTTACAAAGTCCTTGGCGATTGAACTCCAAGATCGAGGTGTGAGAATAAATGCCGTTGCCTTAAGCGGTGCCGATGAGGAGATGTTGGCTCATATCGGATTTCCCGCAGGGGCTGCCGCTAGGCACTTGGAGAAAATTGTATCTCCTTTGGGAGTTCCGTCGCCTGATGAGGTTGCTGCGCTTGTTGCCTATTTGGGCGGAGCAAAAGCACGGTGCATAACCGGCACTGTGGTGGCACTTGACGGCGGTTTGTCTGCCTGAACAACTTTTGAGATGAAATTGAAGTCTGAACAGTGTCAGATCGCCTTAAGATTAGTGGTATCAGAGGAATATCTATCTAAACAAAAATAACCGAAGGAGGGTAAATAATGATAAATCCGACTATCACAGATGACACATTACTGCTTGAAGTGGAGGGAATTGATAAGCTATGGTCGTTAAAGGGGCATCTCAAAATACCGCTAATTCACATTACGGGCGTTCGAATTGATAAGGACATTGCCCACGAACAACTAAACGGAATAAAGATGGGCGGAGCCAGGATACCTAATGTAATAAAGGCGGGGACTTTTTGGGAGAATGGGAAAACAGTTTATTGGGATGTTCACAAGCCTGAAGAAGCCGTAGTAATTGAACTCAGTGATGAAAAATACACCGAACTGGTAATCGAAGTGGCTGATCCGGAGAAATTCGTTGATGATCTTAAGGCGAAACTGGATTCGACTCAATAAGGCTGACATTGTATTTAACTAAGTGAGACCGGTTTAGGGATTGACTGTTAAGGCAATGTCTTGGTGTCTTTTTCGATTGAGAAAATTTATTGCAAGCTGTTCGCATTAACTTGCTAGTATAAAATTATGGTCTTCTTAAAACGGGGTGATTCGGGTGATCACAGTCTAGCCCAACTATTCGGTTTTACCGATTTAGTTCCTCTTTCGGTTTCAAGTGTCGGTCCCCTTTTCTCGGTTGCGGCTACCGGAGGGGTAATGGCGGCTCAGGCAGGTTGGTGGACCCTACCTGCCATTTGTATTCTGGCTGTGCCGTTTATTGTATCGAGTTTTGTTTTCAGATTAATGAATCGGCATTTCCCAAATTCGGGAGCATCTTATCACTGGTCTGCAAAAGTAGTCGGAAAAAGGGTATCCAGGTATCAGGCGTGGATTTTAATTTTAGCCTATTTTATGTCGATTCCTCCGATTGCAATTCCTGCGGGCAGTTATACTTTGGCTTTAATCGCACCTCATATGAGGGCAACGCCATTGGATCAAACTTTGGCGACACTGTTTTGGGTTTTGTTTGCCGCCGCCCCACTGTTGTTGGGTGCAAAACCCACGGCTACGATCACAAAGATATTTTTTGTCATTGAGATGCTTTCTTTGGGTTTATTGGTGATAGCAGGAGTTGTCGATTATTCAAGTATCTCGGTGCCCATTCATTTCGGAACGATTCCATTGGGAGGAATGCTTGTTGTTGCCGTAGTAGCGGCGACAATTTTGGATGGTTGGGAGATAGATTCCTACGCGGCAGAAGAGAGTAAGCGTCCGAGAGTAGATCCCGGTAAAGCCGGAATTGTCGGTGCGATTCTTGCCTTCTGTTTTTATTTAACTTTATACCCACTCATGTTTTCGGAAACCCCGATTTCTAAGCTTGCAAATTCTTCGGATCCACTTGCGGTTTGGGGGATGCGGCTTTTTCCTCACAGCCCTGCAGTGGTGTTAATTCCCGTAATTGCATCGACCGCCGGAGGACTATGGTTGACCACATTCATATTAACCAGAGTAATATTTGCCATGGGAAGAGAAAATATTGTTCCGTCTGTATTTTCTAGGCTATCTACCAGAAAGGTTCCTCATGTGGCGACCGTCACTATATTGATAGCTACAATGCTGGTGTGTTCAATTCAGTTGTTTTTCCATTCAATAAGCTCTTTTTTTGGACTCGTTCTTTCGACTGCCGGTTTTTTCCTATTGGCGGAGTTTTTTCTGGATTCCGTAGTAGCTTCAATCTTTTTGATTTCCGGTCATAAAAAGCACCCCGAGGTAAGTCTTAACTCCCACAGGCATAGGATTCTAACGGCAGGATCCATTTTTTCCAGTGTAACTATGGGGTCATTGTTAATTACCTTTTTTATCTTTGGTCCAAAAGCAATCGGAGCTGGTATCGATCAGATTCTGATCGTTATGCTTATATTTGGTTTTGGATTTGCCTTCTTGGTGGGTAAAAAGGCGAAAAATTTATTTATATTTCATGGCAACGATGTTGAGCCGCTAAAGCCTATTGAGGTCGCATAATCACTCTTCTACTAAATTCTTGGAATTGAATTTGATTTGTCACTGATAGTGGTAATATAGTATTTACGGTGACGACTAATAAATCAACAAAGAAGTTTTTAAGCAGCGACGAAGGAGTAACTCCAAGACTATACGCCAATTCACTTGGCAGTAGGCTACGTGCCGTCAGAAAACAAAAACATCTGTCCCTGCAAGCGGTCGAAGCTATATCGGACCAGGAGTTTAAGGCATCAGTACTGGGAGCTTATGAACGCGGAGAAAGGGCGATTTCAGTACCGAGACTACAGCGTTTGGCTACAATCTATTCGGTTCCGGTCGACCAGCTTCTGCCCAAAGACGAAAGCGTTTCTACCTTTGCGCGTAATCGTACTATCAATTCCGACGCAGCTGAAACAATGGGTGAGCCGACTAAGATTACCATTGATCTCGTCAAGCTTAATTCTGTTGCCGGTCCGGAACGTGATCTTTTGAGACATTACTTGGGAATGATTCAACTTCAACGGCAGGACTTTAACGGGAAGGTAATTACAATGCGAACCGATGATTTAAAGATTATAGCTTCGCTGTTCGGAATGACCGCTCAGTCAATGACAAAGCGTTTGGAAGAGCTTCAGCTTATAGTTAAGTAGTCAAAAATCAGGATTGACGTCACATAAAATATCATGGATTGCATTAAAAGTATCTAATTTAAACTAAGATGGGCAATATGGAAAATAATAGGGTATGGCTGGGAACTTCGGAAGCATCAAAATACTTAGGAATAAATCTTCGAACTCTTTACCGGCTGATTGATCAAGGTGAATTCAACGCATATAAAATAGGGCGAGTCATCCGCCTGAAGATTGAAGATTTAGACGGTTTTTTGGAGAAAAGCCGCATTCAGCCCGGAACACTGGAACATCTCCACTATGATGTAAAGCCCGCCGACGGTGATAGCGTCGCAGAACCTGTGTAGATACGGTTGAAGCAGAATTTGATTATTCAAGCAATGAAAGTATGATTTCAATAACAAAGTTTTATTTATGACAGATTGCTTATTTTGCAATATAGTTCTTGGAAAAATAGATTCCAATTCAGCCGGGCAAAATGATCTTGCCTTTGCCTTTTTTGATATTGCGCCTGTGGCTCCGATACATATTTTGATTGTGCCAAAGCGGCATATTGAAAATGCAAATGAACTACAGTCCACAGATGCTGAAGTCCTGGCTAAAATGATGTCGTTGTCACAGGAACTTGCAGAAAAACATAGTTTAACTGATAAAGGTTATCGGCTGGTTTTTAACGTTGGAGATGATGCCGGCAATACCGTGCCTCACCTTCACATGCATTTATTGGGTGGAAGAAGATTAGGTTGGCCGCCGGGTTGAGTACCTTAGATTCGGAAAAATTATCAATAATCGTTTCTTCAAATTTGGTAATGTCGCTGCTTTTGGGGCAGCATGACGTCAACTTAAGGCAGATTGAACTGAAATTTCCCGATACCAAAATTTTTGTTCGCGGAAATGAAATTTCGGTAGTAGGAAAAGATGCGGGAAAACTTATAAACCTCGTAAGTGAATTAGTAGAATTGATTGAAAATGGAGTCTCAATTGGGAACGATGAAATTGGACGAGCCATAGATATGGTTCAGTTGGATCAAAAGCCGACCGAAGTATTTTTAACGGAGGTGACCAGGTCTTGGCGTGGTAAGGTTGTTAAGCCAAAAACAGCAGGCCAAAAAATATATGCCGAAGCTATAGCAAACAATACTATCACTTTCGGTATTGGTCCGGCTGGTACCGGAAAGTCTTATCTGGCCGTAGCTATGGCGGTTTCGGCTCTCAAAGAAAAAAAGGTTAACCGTATAATTTTGACCCGACCGGCCGTTGAAGCCGGTGAGCGACTCGGATTTCTACCGGGCGACTTAATGGCTAAAGTTGACCCTTATTTGAGACCTCTTTATGATGCACTTCAGGATCTGCTTGATTCAGAAGGTTTAATCAGGATGATCGAACGGGGCACAATTGAAGTCGCCCCACTTGCTTATATGAGAGGCAGAACTCTAAACGATAGCTTTGTAATCTTGGACGAGGCCCAAAATACAACCCGAGAGCAGATGAAAATGTTTTTAACCCGTGTCGGGTTCGGGTCAAAAGTTGTAGTCACAGGTGACATTACCCAGATCGATATTCCGGGAGGACGCCAGTCAAGCGGATTGGTTAATTTGGAGAAAATTTTAGGGCAAGATGAATCCATAAAATTCGTCCACCTTAATCAATCCGATGTCGTAAGACATAAAATAGTTCAAGATATTGTCAGGGCCTACGAAGCCGCAGGAGGGGACAATGGCAAGTCGGAATGATTTCGGTTATAATATTTAAATATCGATAGCCTGGATGGAAACCACAAATATTATCGAAATGTCCAACAGTGATTTAACTGAAGTGGATTTAGATCTCTTTAGAAACTATGTCGAGAGACTACTCACAGTTCTTGATCTTGCTGAAGCTGTAGAGTTGTACGTTAATTTTGTCGGAGAAGACGAGATACGGGAGCTAAATGAGAAGTATTTAAATCATGAGGGTCCAACCGATGTGCTTTCGTTCCCGATTGAGCCTCCTGATTACTTTATTGACCGATTCGGTATTTTGTCGAATGCCGATTTTCATAAAAAAATTAACGGACACCTTCTATTGGGAGACATCTATATCTGCCCAACCTATGTACTGGGCGAATTATCAGAATTAGGAGTGGATTTTAAAGACGAGATGGCGCTGCTATTGGTACACGGGTTACTCCATTTAATGGGTTTGGACCATGAAGATGAGATGGAGGCCGAATTTATGGAAACTTTGGAACAAGATTTGATCAAAAAATGTCTTGCTTAAAAAAAGGGATTTCAGTTTCAGTCAACCGGAAGAAATGTTCAACAACCGTGCGGAAAAAAATCGAAACAGTATTAAAGATGGGCTTATATGGGTCCTAGTCTTGTAATGCTGTCAGCGGTTACCGGATCTGATCTGGCATTAATTATCGTAGCAATAATACTGTTTATATTAACTGGAGTTTTAGCGGTAGCTGAAACTGCTTTGGTCAGGACCAACAAATCCAAAGCTCTCGCGGGAGCTAATAGCAAAACCCGAGGATCTCGGGCCCTAATACGCCTGAGTTCAAAGCCGAGCGAGTTCTTACCATCGATACTTTTCAGTGTTTTTGTCTGTCAGACGGTGGGTGCAACTTTAGTCGGCGTGGTCTTGGGACATATGTTCGGCGGAATTGGCGTTCTTGTAGTAACGGTGTGCGAGGTACTTCTGGTATTCGTATTTGCCGAAGCCATTCCAAAACATTGGGCAATTACAAATACTCAAAAGGCGGGCCACTTAGTTGCACCGGCCGTTGAGATACTGATAAAATTTCCGCTTTTATCAGTTTTGACTAAAGCACTTAATTCAATCTCCGGTTTTTTTATCAGATCCCATGATACTCACGGCAAAAACGTGTCTGAAATGGAGTTGTTGGCCATGGCGGATGTGGCCACCGAAGAACAGGTGATCGAAGCTGATGAACGAGAGTTTATTCATTCGGTGATTGAGTTGGGTGATACAGTCGTGCGCGAAATTATGAAGCCTAGAGCCGACATAATCGCCTTGCAAAAAGATGAGACTGTTCAAAATGCATTGGATTTGGCGATCAGCAAAGGCTACTCCAGACTTCCGGTATATTCAAAAACGCTCGATGATATTAGCGGATTTGTCGTCACCTCTGATCTGATAAAGATCCTAAGAGAAGGAATAACTTCCGAGCCCGTAATAAAATTCGTGCGTCAGATAAAATTTGTTCCCGAGACCAAAAAGGTGTCCGCGTTGCTTAAAGAAATGCAGCGTAGGAAGTTTCATCTGTCCGTAGTTGTGGATGAGTATGGTTCAACCGTAGGTCTGGTATCTTTGGAAGACATTATCGAAGAGTTATTGGGAGAGATTGTTGACGAAGACGACTACGAAGAGCCCGAAATTGTTGAAATTACAAAAGATATATTTTTGGTTTCGTCGATGATGTCAGTTGAAGATGTAAATGAGGCTGTCGGAATAGACCTTCCCGAAGGTACATGGGATACCCTTGGCGGATTTGTTTTAGATGAACTCGGGCACATTCCGGTTAACGGTGAGATGCTGGAGTTTCCGGGAGTAACTGTAACAGTGGAAAAGGTGGATGGAACTCGAATTGCTAAACTCAGAATTTTCAAGTCTAAAGATGACCTGACCTTTGAAGATGATGATAGCGACCAGTAATTATGCGGCCATTTAAGATGTTGACGGGAGATAGTTGAAAGTCGGATTTGTTGCAATCGTCGGGAGAACTTCAGTTGGAAAGTCCACTCTTGTAAATAAGCTGGTAGGATCCAGGGTATCCATCGTTGCCAGAAGTTCCAATACGACCAGAAATGTTATTAAAGGGATCATAAACGGTAGCGATCATCAAATAATATTGCAGGATACCCCCGGTCTTCACAAGTCATCAAATGAAATGGGGACCAGGTTAAATGATGTGGCATTGGCAACAGTTTCCGACTACCCTGATCTGATTCTTTTGGTTGTGGATGCTTACAGTGGTATCGGGTCGGGAGATATTAAACTGGCCAAGTTGCTTCCGAAAGATACGGTAGTGGTTTTAAACAAAACTGACAAGCTCAACGGCTCTCAAATAGCTTCACAGCTGCTGACGGCAACTGAGAAATTAGGGTTTTTGGATAAGGCCGAATTTATACCAATATCGAGCCGAAACGGATATAACCTGGAGCGATTAAGAGATCTTTTGATTCAACGAATGCCTGAAGGGCAACGATTTTATGAAGAGGATCTGACTACAGATCTACCGGATGAATTTATGGTAGCTGAAATTATACGTGAACAGGTGCTAAAGGTATTGAAACAAGACGTTCCGCAACACGTAGCCTGTAGGGTGCTCCAATATGATCCGCCATTTTACAGATGTGAAATTGTGGTTGACAAAGATTCTCAAAAGCCTATAATTCTCGGGAAAAATGGTAGCCGACTGGGTGAAATTCGGCGTTCGGCTTCCTATAAAATCGGTAAGGGTACCGTCCTGGACCTTCACGTAAAGGTAGACAAGACTTGGTCAAGTTATCCGGAACGTTACGGATATTTGGAATTCTGAAATCAGTAATATCAAATTTTGAAGTATTTACGGTCAAGTATCATATTCAAATGTAAAATCTATAAAAAAGTGAAGAAGAGACTTAAGCCATTTTTATTATTTTATTTAATCGCAGTTTTAATTATTTTGAATTCGTGTTCTTCTCAAGGTCAAAAGGTTAATTTGACACATGGTAAAAAAATTTCTAAAGCGACCGCTACTGTAACTGTTCCAAAGTCGACTCAGGCGAGTTCCGGCTACAATGGAAATTATACCTCTTTGGTAGACGTGAGCTTTGTGAATTTACAGCTTGGATTTGGTCTCTATCGGCAATATCAAAACGACGGGATTACCGGATCCAACGGTAGCTGTAGTTTATCGGTAAGTAGGACTACCGACGGAGGACAAACTTTTAATGACAGTCAAAAGTTGATAGGACAATATTGTTCCAACGGTTCAATCGATGTCGGAACAGACGGAGTTGGAATAGTTTACGGATCCGGCCTTGAGATTACGGATAACGATGGAAATACCTGGTTTGATACCTCGTTCAAAAATGTTGTTTCCGCTACCGTATTTAAAAAATCAATCTGGGTTTTGTGGGGTGAGTGTAATAAATTTTCTGATAGTCCGATTAATGGTGTTCTGTCTTGCAATATTAGTTATTCGTCTGACGGAGGAAATCATTGGATGAATCCGGTGGTTGTTCCAAATGAAGCTACATCTGACTCAGCCGTTCAGATTGCGGTTTCTTCACAAAATACGGTTTATCTACTGGAAGAACCGCAAACCGGATTTTCGGCTATTCTATACTCTACGGTAAATAATGGAGCGTCCTGGAGTGATTTAAGTACTCCCACATGTATAGGCATCGGTGGTGGCTTCGATAATGCATATCTATCGATATCGTTGGATTCGACCATCTGGCTTGCCTGTGTAGGTGAACCCGGAGCCGGAAACCAGCTCAAGTCAGTCACGGTTTCTTCGGATGGGGGCTTTAGTTGGTCGACCTGTGCTTCGAATTCCTCTGTTTTTAGATATAGCGGTCCTTGGTGTGCCGCATTGGGTACTGCCGGCTACATGGGTGGAATATTTGGAATTTCAAATAAAATGGCGGTAGTCTTCGGCGGTCGCAATTCTCTTTGGATTACTCAAGACGAAGGGGTTACGTTTCGCCAAGTAACGTCTCCGCCGACAATGTTTAATGTTATGGTAGATGCCGGTTCCGGCGGAGTAAGCTTTATCAATGCCGAAGACGGCTGGGCGATAGCTGATCCACTCGGTAAAGGCACCCTATGGCAAACAACTGACGGAGGATTTAGTTGGAATCAGATTTGATTTTTGCAATAAGGTGAATTAA
>DAIDJA010000018.1 GCA_027451605.1 Acidimicrobiales bacterium | reverse complement strand
AGCTTGCATTTCTAAGGATTGCACCGATATTTTGGACATCAACAATTTCGTCCAGAGCTACCAGCAATGGAACCTTTATGGCAGATTCAACTTTTTGCTGAGCAATTTCAACCAAATCATCAACTGAGTATAGTTCCAGAGGACGACATTTGGCGACTATGGACTGATGCGAGGTCATCTCGCAAATGTCGTCCAAGTAATACTGACTTACGGGATTCCATCTCACATTGACCGACTCGGCCAACTTCAATACGTCTTTTGTTACAGGATCTTTATTGGTAGCAGCCACCAAAATTTCACTGACTTGCCGATGTTTAGTAATTAGTAGTTCATAAACCGCCCTTTTACCCACAACCAAATCCCCCCCAATATAGTTACTATCCTGCCGATTATATCGCGGTTTTGTAAAGTTTTCCTGCCGAGAATATGGGGACTTAGCTGAAAACTCGCTTCTGGGACCTCGCTGACTTCTTGAGTTTGAATTACCGGAACGACTTTTGTATCCGGAGCTTCGGGTATTTTGAAATCCACCTCGACTTGATCCACTCCCAGTGTATTGGGACTTGGGAGAATCTGAGTCCGATTTTGGTTTAGAAAAACTACGTTTTTTAAAACGCTCATCCGAACTAGTTTCCGACTTACCTTTATATCCGGAGCTTCGAGGGTTTTGGGACCCACCTCGACCTGATCCACTCCCACTGTATTGAGACTTTCTTGGGTATCGATCCTCGGAGGTGGCTTCACGGAAATTAGAAGATCCGCTGCGATTGGGCCTGCGACTTATCGAAGAAGGTTCTGAACTTCTTTCGGATCCCGACTTGCCACCCGAACGTCTATTCTTATTAGAAATTCCGGGAGCGGATTTATTAAATTGTCTGTCCATAACTTATTTATACTCCTCAAACAATTATACGAATCGCTTTAAATAAACGTTTTACTATTTAGCGCTTTTGTAAACTTAATACAAACTCTTCCCAAATTTTGTTTTGATTGATTTCAAAATCTGTGCTTCAACTTCAACAGCTTCGGCCAATCCATCTATCACACACCAGTATTCCTGGTTTGCAGCTGCAATTTCCAAATAGCCTTGCCTGACTTTTTCATAAAACTCCACTGATTGACTCTCCAAACGATCCCGGTCTTTCGATCTCTTGCCTTGGCGCTTTAATGCTTCATCTACAGGCACATCCAGCAAAATATTTAAATCCGGTGAAACGTTGTGGCTTGAGAAAGCAATCAATAAATTTAATGTTGTGATATCAAGCCCTCTACCGTAGCCCTGATACGCCAAAGTTGAACCGTTAAATCTGTCACAGACTACCCATTTGCCTGCCAATATATTTGGTGTAATTACTTGATCTACATGAATCGCCCTATCGGCTAGCATTAATAGTGTTTCGGTAATAAAAGAAACATTCTCGTGATCCAATACCAGACTCCTAAGAGTTTTTCCCATATCAGTTGCGCCGGGAGCAAACGTTAGTACGGCTTCAAGCTTATTTGCCAGAAATCTTGCCTGCGTTGACTTCCCGGAGCCGTCGATTCCCTCGAGTGCAATTAATTTTCCTACCTTGTTATTTTTCATAGCCTTAAACGGAATAACAAATTAATCATTCTTCTTTCTTGCCATTAGATTTCTTAACGCTCGGTTTCTTAGTAACAGTTTTTTTTGTAGTAGCTTTCTTGGCGGACGCCTTTTTGACGGTTGACTTTTTTGCAACTTTTTTGACTGCCACACCGGACGTTTCCTGAGCGGCGCGCCTTTCGGCTAACAGCTCAATTGCTCTTTCTGCAGTAATCGACTCCGGGTCATCGCCTTTTCTAAGTGACGCATTTGTGGTTCCATCGGTCACGTATGGCCCGAACCTGCCATTTTTTACCAGAATTTTTCCGCTCGAATTCGGGTCAACTCCAAGTTCAAGAGCTGAACTGGTCTGCCGGGCTTGCCACCTATTTGTTTTCGGCTGTGATAATAGTTCAAGTGCCTCGTCGATACTAATAGTAAGTAATATATCTTCAGAATCTAAGCTTCGTGTATCTTTTCCTCTTTCTATGTAAGGTCCAAATCTTCCGTTTTTAGCAAAAATGTGCTCTTGAGTTGTTGGGTCAATTCCCAAATCTCTTGGTAGAGCCAAGAGTTTAACCGCATCTTCCAAAGTCAAAGTTGCCGGATCCATAGACTTAAATAAGGAAGCATACTTTGGTTTGTCAGACTTTTTAGCACCGTCGGGTAGGGCTCTTTGTACATAGGGACCATATCTTCCATTTTTAACAGAAATTGCCAATCCGGTTTCTGGATCTAAGCCCAATATTCGATCAGAGGGTGTTTCAAGTATCGACAGTGCCTGTTCCAATGAAAGTTCGTCCGGCGCCAAATCCTCGGGCAAAGATGCGGTTTGTTCACGATACTGAAGAAACGGTCCGTATCGTCCTACCCTAACAACGAGATCGTTTCCGTTTTCATCTGTTGCAATCTTAATGGAGTTAATTTCTCTGGCATCTATCTCTCCCAAGTTAACCTGGACCTCATGAACCAGACCCGGCTGATCGGAAGAACCGAAATAAAAATCCTTTAAGTATGGAACCATATTCTTGGTTCCGTCGGATATCTGATCTAAAGCGTCTTCCATCTGAGCCGTAAAATTGTAATCTACTAATTTTGGAAAGAAACTGTCAAGCAGATCGACAACCGCAAAAGCAACCCATGCAGGAACAAGAGCCGTGCCTTTTTTCCAAACATACTTTCTGCGTTGAATAGTATCTATTATCGAAGCATAAGTAGATGGTCTTCCAACTCCCATCTCCTCGAGTGCCTTAATTAAGGATGCCTCTGTAAATCTTGCGGGAGGTTGCGTGAAATGATCTTTTATGTCAGTCGCTAGTGCCGTCACAATCTCGTTTTCTTTGACCGAAGGCAACAGTGAAGACTCATCATCGGTTATTGCCTCATCATCATTTCCATCTTCGTAAGCTGCCAAAAAACCCGCGAAATCAATGACCCGGCCGGTAGCGCTAAATTCCAAAGAAATATTTTCTGTATTGGAAAAAAGCTTTTCAGTATCTTCTAATTCACCAAAAATTCTAATCTTATCCTGATGACCGGTCGCATCCCTCATTTGTGAAGCAACAGTCCTTTTCCAAATTAATTCATAAATCTTTAAATGGTCACCCGACAACTGTTGAGCTGCCTGAGCCGGTGTCTTCCAGTGATCCGAAGCCGGACGTATCGCTTCATGAGCTTCCTGGGCATTCTTAACTTTGGATATATACTTTCTCGGGCTTTCAGTTAAAAAATGTTTTCCAAACTGATTTTCCACCATCTTGCGCGAAGCACTTATAGCTTGATCCGAAAGTGTAACCGAGTCGGTTCTCATATATGTTATCCAACCCTGTTCATACAAACCCTGAGCAGCAAGCATTGTTCTCGTGGCTGAAAACTTCAACTTACGCCCGGCCTCTTGCTGAAGGGTCGAGGTCATAAAGGGCGGAGCGGGGGAACGCTTAAACGGCTTGGTCTCAACCGAAACTACCTTAAAACCTTTACTCGAGTCAGCAGTACTAAGCCGGGACTTCAAATAATCGGCTTTAATTCCGTCAAGCAATAGTACATCTTTTGCCAAATTACCGTCGGAATCGAAATCTTTTCCAACCGCTACTGCCTTGCGATTTAACGTATCAAGCTTTGCTTTAAAACTTCCCTTTTCGGCTTTGAATTCGGTGATCAAGTCCCACCAAGTACCTGATCGAAAGGAGATCCTTTGCTTTTCCCGCAAAACAATCATTTTTATTGCGACACTTTGTACGCGTCCGGCTGAAAGCCCGGTCATTACCTTTTTCCAAAGCACGGGAGATAACTCATAACCATAAAGTCTGTCTATAATACGTCTGGTCTCTTGCGCATCCACCAATCTTCTGTCGAGTTCTCGCCACTGCTGAACGGCATTTAAAATGGCATCTTTGGTTATTTCATGGAACACCATTCTCTTGATCGGAACTTTGGGGTTTAAGACCTCCAAAAGATGCCAAGCGATGGATTCCCCTTCGCGGTCTTCATCTGTAGCCAGATATAGTTCGCTTGCGTCTTGAAGCAGTTTCTTCAGTTTTTTGACCTGAGCCTGTTTATTTGGTGAAATAACATAAATTGGCTTAAAATCATGTTCGATATCTATGCCAAAATTTGCCCACGACTCCTGACGGTATTTTTCAGGTAACTCAGACGCCTTGGCCGGTAAATCTCGAATATGACCGACCGAAGATTCGACAATGAACTCTTTACCTAAAAAACCTTCAATGGTACGGGCTTTTGCCGGAGATTCTACGATAACTAGGGGTTTTGCCATAAATTAATGTCCCAAATAAAACTTCAAAACTACTTGTTCATATTCAATCTAGCAAACAGGCTAGAAATATCAGACATTTGGATTCAATAATTAAAAGCTATAATATCGCTTTGATCTATTTGCAGTCTTCTTTAGCCGGCACTTGTTATTGCCGCATTTTCTTGTTTCGGTTCTTCGGCATCCATCGAACCGGTTGAACGCTTTGAAAAACCTATCGCACCGATTATTATAACAAGTGCTACACCGGCTATCGAATATCTTACTCCCGGTTTATTTGCAGTTTCAAGAATAACAGGAAGAATGAGCAGCGAAACTAAGTTCATCACCTTAATCAGCGGATTTAAAGCGGGTCCTGCGGTATCTTTAAAAGGATCACCGATTGTGTCACCGATTACAGCAGCCTTGTGAGCTTCGGAACCCTTTCCGCCTTCATTTCCGTCTTCGATGTATTTCTTAGCATTATCCCAGGCACCGCCCGAGTTTGACAAGAAGTTTGCCATGAGCTGCCCTGTTAATATCGCAGCGGCTAAAAATGCTCCGAGTGAAAGATATCCGATACCGAATCCCACAATTACCGGTGTTAATACGGCCAATAAAGCCGGGGTAGCAAGTTCTCTCTGCGAAGCTCTGGTGCAGATTGATATGACTCTTCCATATTCGGGTTTTTCGGAGTAATCCATAATTCCGGGGTGCTCTCTGAACTGACGACGAACTTCTTGAACCACGGTTCCTGCTGTCCTACTGACTGCTCGAATGGCAAGAGCCGAAAACAAAAATGCGACCGATCCACCGATTAGCAGACCAATAAAAATTTTAGGATTCGATACATTAATTTGTGTAAGAGGGCTGGTGAAAAGACCCTTGCTTGTCAAGTTAAAGTGAGAACCTACCGTTTCTATAAAGGAGGCAAACAGCGATACTGCCGCAATTACCGCGGATCCGATAGCCACACCTTTAGTAATTGCCTTGGTAGTATTACCTACAGCATCCAACGAAACCATAATTCTTTCGGCTTCTCCGGTAAATTCTCCGGACATTTCAGCCACTCCGGCGGCATTGTCTGAAACCGGACCGAAACTGTCTTCAGAAACTACCATTCCCGCAGTAGACAACATACCGATTCCCGTAAGTGATACCAGATACAATGAAAGCTCTATATTTCCATTACCAAGCCAGACGGCAACACCGATAGCAACAGCTATTGCTAAAATCGCCCAAACAGATGATTCAAGACCGATTGCGATACCGGCCAAAGTAGTAGTAGCGGGTCCTGTTCTTGCTGAAGCAGCAATCTCTTTAACCGGTTTGCGGGTTGTCGACGTAAAATGCTCCGTTATAGCGGAGGCGACCAGAGTTAAAAGAACGCCGGCCAATACGGCGTAAAAAGCTTTCATATAATGCAGATATAGACCGGCGACAAGTCCCGCCCCTAAAACGGTAACCGCAGCTGCCGACCATACGCCACGGTTAATCGGGCTCTTAGCGTTTTTCTCGTCTTTACCTGCCCTAACGATTAAAATCCCGACTATTGACGCTAATATTCCGATAGCGGGAACAATCAACGGAAATACCACTGCCTTAGCCGCTACCGTCGATTTTCCGATCGATACAAATGCCGCGTACCCTAAAATTATGGCCGCAATTATAGTAATTGCATAAGATTCGAATAGATCAGCTGCCATTCCGGCGCAGTCTCCGACATTGTCTCCTACGTTGTCAGCAATGGTAGCGGCATTTCGCGGATCATCTTCGGGAATTCCCGCTTCAACCTTTCCCACTAAGTCAGCCCCGACATCTGCAGCCTTGGTAAATATGCCTCCGCCGACCCTCATAAACAGCGCTAATAATGAGGCTCCGAAACCGAAACCGACCAAGACCGCCGTTGCGGAATTTTGAAATATGAATACAATTGAAGTTGCACCCAACAGACCAAGACCGACGCAAAAAAGACCGGTTATGGCACCGGTCCTAAATGCAACCTTCAATGCAGGAGGAAGTTTTCCGTCACGTGCGGCGGCCGCTGTTCTTACGTTACCTCTAACTGCTAATGACATTCCTATATATCCGGTGGCACCCGAGCAAATGGCACCCGCTAAAAAGCAAACTACTCTAAATAAACCGGCATCCACAAAAGTAATTGCAACATGACCGTTTGGCTTAACAACTTGAGTTGCCGTAAAGAAAATGAGAACTGCAAGAGGTACAACAATGGCTAAAATTGTCTTAAATTGGCGTGACAAGAAAGCCTGAGCACCTTCCTGAATCGCCTTGGCAATATTTCTCATCGGTTCGGTTCCCTGATCGGCCTTCAGGACAGAATTTGTCAATACCAGGGCGGTCACGACCGATATCAAAGCCGCCGCCAAAGCAAAGATCAACCAGCCCTTTTCTCCACCGGTCAAAACAAAACTTTGATAACCGCCTTCTGCTGCTAACACGTGGGGCATTAAATTGTAGCTCCTTTTATTAATTACCGACCCGATACGCAGTCGGCTAAAACTTAACTTATACTATTTATTAATCACAACTTCGTGCGACAAGAATCAAATCCGGAACGACATAAATCTCGCTTTATAATGCAAGTTTTGTCTTTGGATACCGGTTTTAATTTGTGAACATATCTATTTTAAACCAAATTAAGTGACGCATAGGTAACTTATGGCTAATATGGATTCCATCGGTTGATACAAATTACTAATTCAATCGACATTCTCAACTTCGGAATGAAGTTCATAGGTCGGATTTAATATTATTAGCTGAGAGCCTTTTTTCATTACCGTACCTTCGGCGACAAGCCTAACTCCCGGATTTATCCCGGGAATCGTGCGCCTTCCCTGAAACTGAAGTATAACTTTACCGGTCAAATCAGACAATACGCACTCCAGGCTGGGAACACCGGCCTTTGGCTGAACCCTGACCGATGTTATGCGGCCGGCAATTTTTACCCGAGTCCGTGGTACAATTGAATCAATTTTGACACTGCCTCGTACGTTTGCCACATTAACCTGCTCCTGTTCGAGTTCAAGATCTGCCTGTGATCGTGCCTTATGTCCAAATGCATGAAGTTTTCTGGATCCGCCTTTCTTAGTCAGGCGATATGGTATTACGGTAGCGGAGGCATTCGGGATAACAGAAACCACCGCCGAAATTCGCTCAGCAGTCCTGTCATGCAACACCCTCCTTAATGAGCCCACATAAACTCGTCTCGGAAGAAGTACCGACACCTCAGTGTCGCTACCGGTTATTAATTCGGTTACCATTGATACCACCGATCTGCCAAGTCTCCTATCGGGGCATTCCACCAAGTCCAGTGTAATTTGAGACAGACCCAGTTTCATCCAAGATTCTTCCAGCACGTTGGATTCCATCGGGTCGAGTATAAAATGAACCGCTCTCAATTCATCGGGATTCAAACTCCTTGCATATTGTATGGCCCTGGCTGTAGCTACATCGATTCTTTCGACCAATACTATTACTATGTGTTTTTTGGCAGCCGGGGCTTCGCACAAAACCTGTGCATCCTGTTCTAAGACCTTATTTTCCTCCTCATATTGCTTATGCAAATATATAAAAGTAAAGACCATTATCGGCATCAAAACAACGACCAGCCAAGCGCCTTCCGTAAATTTTGTCACTATAAACATCAGATCTACAAACACGCATAGCACGGCCGAAGAGCCATTGATTAATATTTTTCGCTTATAGCCCTTTTCCTTATAGGTTAAGTGATGCTTCACCATTCCGGCTCCGGCTAAAGTAAAGCCCGTGAAGACTCCGATTGCATAGAGGGCTATTAAAGAACTCACCTGTGCGCGAGTCACAATTAATAGAGCCACCGATACCACCGTTAGAACCATGATGCCGTTGGAAAAAACCAGTCGGTGCCCTCTTTTGGTCAGCTGTCTTGGTAAAAATGAATCTTCGGCGGCGAAACTTGCCAAAAGCGGAAATCCTGTGAAACTTGTATTTGCGGCCAACACCAATATTGCCATCGTCGAAAATTGCAGTAGAAGATAAAAGAAATGGCCAAACGTACCGTGACCATACACGACATCGGCGATCTGTGCCACTACCGTGGGGGTTTCTGAAACTCGAGGTATGGGATGAATTTTTGCCGACAGCAGTGAAATACCAAAGAACATAGAGCCCAAAATCAGACTCATGGATATCAAAGTGACTTTGGCGTTTTTAACCTGACCGTTTATACCGTCAATAACCTTTCGGCCGAACCTGTAGTGAGTCTTAAATACCGACACCCCGTTTGATATGGCCTCAGTTCCCGTAAGTGCGGTACCTCCATTGGCAAATGCCTGTGCGACAATAAAGAATGAAGCTCCCATCATTAGACCGGATGAGGCCCGGCCGATAGAAATGGCTCCGTTCTGATGCATATTTTGAGCGACAAGACTGCCTGTCACCCACTTATAAATGCCCACGCCTATAAGAAGATAAAGATTTCCTATAAAGACAAAGGTGGGTAAAGAAAATGCCTTTCCGGCCTCACGAATCCCCCGTAAATTTCCATAGGCAATTATCAATACAAAAAGAACCGAAAGTTCTACTTTAAAATTTCCGAGAGAAGGTACCGCCGACACCAAAGCATCTACTCCAGATGCTACCGAAACAGCAACTGTAAGCGTATAATCTATTAGAAGCGCAGCGGAGGCAATTTGGGCTATCGAATTTCCGAAATTGTCGCGAGACACTACATATGCGCCGCCGGCTTTTGGATATGAAGGTATGACCTGTAAATACGAAAGTGTAACCGCAAGAAGTACCACCAAAATTCCTATTGTTACCGGTATTACAAGGGTGTATGCTCCGACACCAATTGCCATAATCAAAACAATCAAAATCTGTTCGGTGGCATATGCACAAGATGACATCACGTCAGATGACAAAATTGCCAGTGCTATCGATTTATTTAATTTTTCAGTCGATAGCTTTTCAGAAACTAACGGCTGCCCCAAAAAGAGTCTTTTAAGTCGGTAAGCTAAGGTCTCACTGGGAATATATGCTCCTGGTGTTTCAGAATCTTCCATAACTTATTTGTATTAACTCTCTATTTATAACAAAGTAATTATAAATTTAAATCACAGCCCCAATGACTTAAACACATGTTCACGAGAAACTTTTTTAAAAAGAACCAGTTCAAATATAGCGATTTTATTTAAATTACCTTAATTAAATCTAACACTTTGAAATTCTGTACTGTGAAAATCGACATCGAATCTTTTGGCTGTTAATTAGACAAATGACTATTAAAGGAATTACATTTGGTAAAGTTAATTACTGACGGAGAAAATTCTAGGGCAGAGGTCTATAATAAAAATGCATTTTGTTATTGTTGGGTGCGGACGGGTAGGTTCCGGTTTGGCGATGGAACTTGAGTCCCTGAACCATTCGGTCACAATTTTGGATAAGAATGCTAATTCTTTCAAAAGACTATCCGAAAATTTCAAGGGAACAAAATTAGTCGGTTTTGGTTTTGACAAGGACAATCTTATTAAAGCAGGAGCAAAGGAGGCTTTCGGCCTCGCTGCGGTGACAAGCGGCGATAACTCAAACATTTTAACCGCACGTATAGCCAGAGAAACATTCGGTATTGAAAATGTTGTTGCAAGAATATATGACCCCAGAAGAGCCGAAATTTATAGAAAACTGGGGATTCCAACTGTGGCTACGGTTTCATGGACGACAAACCAGGTATTGAGAAAACTAATTAAAGAATCAAAATCCCTGGAGTGGTCAAATCCTACGGCTCAATTAAGAATGTATGAGATTGCAATATCTTCTACTTTTGTCGGGAAAACCATTTCAAATATTGAAAAGGCAAGCGCATTCAAAATAGTTGGGGTCACTCGGGCAACACAATCTTTTGTTACCAAAAGCGATACAATTTTGCAGGAAGGCGATGTAATCTACGTTATGGTTGAAGAAACTGCGATTGAAATATTAAATGAGACATTTAATATTGAGCTGGACTTTAATTAGGAGGTATTAGTGAAAGTAGCCATCTGCGGAGCCGGCAACGTAGGAACTTTTTTGGCGTTTGACCTTGTAGATACCGGTCATAAGATAAAGGTTTTGGAAAAAAATCCCGAACTTTTAAAGAAGATGCCTCAACACGAATCAATTGAATGGATTGAAGCTGATGCCTGTGAAGTATCGCTACTACAAAAAGCCGGCTTTCAGGAAGTAGACGTGGTAGTTGCTGCCACAGGAGACGATGAAGACAACTTGGTAATCAGTTTGCTTTCGAAACAAGAGTTTGGAGTTCCAAGAGTTATTGCCCGAGTTAATCACCCTGAAAACATGTGGTTATTTAACGAAACATGGGGAGTTGATGTATCCGTATCCACACCTCATCTCCTGTCTGCACTGGTGGAAGAGGCATTTAGCGTTGGTTCGCTCGTACAGCTTCTTCAATTCAACAACGGCCAAACTGAGCTTGTAGAAGTCACTTTGGCAGATGACTCTCCCGCATTGGGGTCTACAATTGAAGATTTGGAACTGCCCAGGGACGTGGCAATTGTGGCAATTACCAGAGACTCTCACATTAACTCACCCCGATCTTCTTCAATGCTTCTTGAGGGTGATTCACTTTTGATACTTTTAAAATCAGAAAATCGTCAGATTCTAAAGGAAATCCTGATTGGCGAAGCCAAAATTTAGTTTAAAAATCTAAATTTCTTGTTAATTCAACTAACAATTTTGTCTTTATTTTTAGTTAAATTTAAACCAAAATATGGCTATGGCTCATTTATTAAAGTAAAATTAATATAAGAAGTAACATCAGGAATTTTAAAATCGACTCTATGAGTAATCAGGCAGCATTTTTTGACTTAGACAAAACTGTAATAGCACGCGCTTCCATGGCAGCCTTCGGTCAGCCGTTCTACAAAGGTGGATTAATTTCAAAATCCACGATAATTAAAAGCCTCTACTCACAGCTTGTTTATAAGCATCTTGGGGCTTCGGAACAAAAATTAGAAAAAATCCGAAAATCAGTTTTGGAACTCACCAAAGGCTGGGAACAGTCCCGGGTGAGGAAAATAGTAGAAGAGGCATTGGCAACTACCGTAGATCCAATTTTATATCGAGAAGCAATCGAAGAAATTGAAAATCATCAGGCTGCCGGGAGAAAAGTGTGGCTCGTCTCCGCATCACCGGAGGAAATTGTAAAACCTTTGGGAAGATATATCGGAGTAGACGGTGTAATAGCCTCAAGGGCTCAGGTGGATGAAAACGGAACCTATACAGGCGAAATGGATCGATACTGTTTCGGTGATTTTAAGGCCCAAGCCATTAAGGAGCTCGCGGCTGAAGAGAACTTGGACCTTTCGGGATGTTATTCTTACTCTGACTCTTATACAGATATGCCTATGCTAAATTTAGTCGGACATCCGGTAGCGGTAAATCCTGATAGAGCTCTGCTTAAGGCTGCAAAAGAAAATGGGTGGGAGTTAAGGCATTTCAGCGATACGATCAGACTTACTGAGCGACGAGGTTTTCTAAATAAGAGAAACACGGTGGCCATTACAGGGATTACGGCAATAACTGCCAGCGGCGCTTTAGCTTTGGGGTGGTTAATGGGGAGGCATCGCAGACTGCTGGAAAGCACTGATCAAGCCTTAAAGGTCGGATAAACCTAACAGCTGTTTGTTATTCGTTAGGCTTTCGCTCAACTGGCAAAAATATATATGTTTTTTCGCCTTCTGTGATATAAAGTAGCCGGCATATTATTGAATTTAGTTCAACATCAATTACCAAGGACAATATCGTCTCAAAAAAATGGAATGAAAACATTACTGTCGGATTTAATATATGTAATTCAATATTAAATTTTTTAATTCGGAGGCAAAGTGATAATATCCGATAAGACCTTTAGCAACTTCGACAATGTAGTCTATGACTTTGTGTCAACTGAATACGGGAAAATGTGGAAAACCTATCTCAATAACTTTCATTCGGTAAGGGCCGGAATAACTGAGTCAATTTTAAGCGAAAGCTTTTCTGTAGACGCATCGACAAAAAATGCCTTTACTCCGTATGATTGGATAGCTGAAGCTGTAATTTCAAATTATAAAAATAAGGACAAAGTGATCCAACGAGTTAGCAACTTGAATATAGCTGACCTAGGATGTGGATCATTTCCGATGCGAAACCTGACAAAATTAGGCAACATAATTGGAATCGATATTTCCAAACAGGAGCTTGATATTGCCGCAAAGAAGGGAATAAATTCCCTT
>DAIDJA010000017.1 GCA_027451605.1 Acidimicrobiales bacterium | reverse complement strand
AAATCATTGCCGGGAATGTTAATGGCCGCAGCGCGCTTAGATCTTCCGGCAGTTTTCTGCTATGCCGGCTCTATTCTTCCCGGACATTACAAAGATGAGGCATTAGACATAGTATCGGTGTTTGAAGCTGTAGGGTCATATTCAAGCGGACACTTGACGGCAGATGAGCTGGCTTTAATTGAGCGCCATGCCTGCCCCACCGAAGGAAGCTGTGCCGGTATGTTTACGGCTAATACCATGGCTTCAGTAGCCGAGGCAATCGGAATGTCGCTCCCCGGAGGAGCATCGGCTGCGGCTGTAGATTCAAGAAGAGATCAGCAAGCATTCGACTGCGGAGTTGCGACTATTAATCTGCTTAGAAAACAAATAACTCCGAGAAAAATAATGAACAAGAAGGCTTTTGAAAATGCCATTTCTGTTGTGATGGCACTCGGCGGTTCGACAAATGCCGTACTGCATTTATTGGCGATTGCACGTGAAGCCAACGTCGATTTGGAGTTGGAAGACTTCAATAAGATAGGTTCTCGGGTTCCCCATATTGCCGATACTAAGCCACATGGAAAATATCACATGATTGATTTAGACAACATCGGCGGAGTTCCTGTTGTTATGAAAGAGCTACTGGACAGGGGTTTAATTCACGGAGACTGTGTTACCGTTACGGGAAAGACCGTAGAAGAAAATCTCAAAGAAATAAATCCTCCCAAGCCGGACGGCAAAGTTGTTCACTCAATTGACTATCCGATCCACGTTGACGGCGGAATCGCAATACTTAAAGGCTCACTGGCACCTAACGGAGCCGTAGTTAAGGTCGCCGGCTTGGACATAGAATTCTTTGACGGAACCGCTAGAGTCTTTGACGGAGAAGACAAAGCTATGGAAGCTATCTTAAACAATCAGATTCAGCCCAATACGGTATTGGTGATAAGATACGAAGGCCCGAAGGGCGGACCCGGTATGCGAGAAATGCTTGCCGTTACAGGAGCGCTAAAAGGTGCCGGTAGAGGCGGTGACTGTGCTCTGATTACCGACGGACGATTCTCCGGTGGAACTCACGGATTCTGTATCGGCCACGTTGCTCCCGAAGCCGTTGATAAAGGTCCAATAGCTTTCGTAAAAGATGGAGACCGCATCGTTATTGACGTCAAAAACCGATCATTGGACCTGATGGTTGCAGATACCGAACTCAAAGAACGTCAAAAATCATTTAATCCGCCCGAACCCAGATATACCAGAGGAGTATTGGCAAAGTATGCCAAATTGGCCAGTGGTGCCGAACACGGGGCAATTACATCTTAAATTACTTAGGAGTACATAATATAGCTTACGAACGTCATCCTGCCGGAATTTTTGAACATTGAATCTGGACGAAAGTAGGATTAGAAACTACGACCTTTGGGCTATGAGTTAGATTTAATCCTGCCTCATCATCAAGATAGCTGCAACTAATTATCTCACTTTGTATTTTCCTTTAATATGCCCGCAATTTTATCAATATCCAAAATTCCTTCCGCCACATCAATTGTCAAAGATACGAGCGCGGCCATATTTGCAAGCAATTCTTGACCATTCAAAAGGTAGAACACTGCAATAGAGATTGTCCCACATTCTGTTGAAGTAATTGCGCTTCATCTTTTTTGCAATTACGAACCCGGTTCCGGACTGTCCGTAGATGGAAACCTAAAAACATCTCCCAACTGCTTTGGCTGAATGACCATCTTCAACTATTTGACAAACTGAGTGCCTTCTAAGGGCATCAAATGTTTTATGACCTAAAGATCTACCGTCAAACTTCATGCAACGAATCAAGCATAGTCAGTGCTGATTATGGCGTTAATAGTAAATCTTGCGATTTGACAAAAAACTATTTTTTTGTAACACAGTGCAAAAATTCGTGCTATAAATATATTAATGAAGTTTTTTCAAAACCTCGTAGTAGTAGTAATGTAGTACGCGCTTAACAAGGCGTGTACTTTAAGCTCCCATCAATCTGGGGGCTTTTTTATTTAAGGCGAAGATTTTGAACCGACTTGAAATTGGTAAAGACAGCAAGATTACAACTTGGAGACTAAAATGAAATTAACCGGAGCACAGGCACTGATAAAAAGTTTGGAACATCAGGGAGTTGAAGTAATTTTCGGACTTCCCGGCGGTGCAATTTTGCCCGTATATGATCCGATCCTGGATTCTTCAATCAGGCACATACTGGTAAGACATGAACAGGGAGCCGGACATATGGCCGAAGGATATTCAATGGCAACGAGACGACCCGGTGTGGCAATGGTAACTTCGGGACCCGGCGCAACTAATATTGTAACCCCCTTACTGAATGCATTTATGGACTCCACCCCTCTCGTTGTCGTTACCGGCCAAGTGGCAACAGGCTCAATCGGCACTGATGCATTTCAGGAATGTGATATTACCGGTATTACTATGGGGATAACCAAGCACAACTGGCTCATAAAGGATCCGAATGAAATTGCGCAGACCATCGCCGAAGCATTCCACGTGGCGACAACCGGAAGACCCGGTCCGGTACTCATAGACTTTCCAAAAGATATAGCCAACTCCAAGGTCGACTACCAAGAACCCGGGGCAGTATCACTTGCGGGTTTCACTATGCAGACTGAACCCGACCCGGCTGCGGTATCGGCTGCTGCAGACATGATACTGAACTCAAAACGCCCGGTACTTTATGTCGGCGGAGGTGTTCTGAAATCAAACGCGTCAGCGGCTCTGAAAATATTGGTGGAACAGACATCAATTCCGGTTGTAACTACTCTAATGGCTAGAGGAGCCTTTCCCGACAGCAATGAACTCAATTTGGGAATGCCCGGGATGCACGGAACATACACCGCGGTCATGGCGCTCCAAAAAGCAGATCTGGTCATCGCTATGGGTGCCAGATTTGACGATAGAGTAACGGGAAAGATATCGGCTTTTGCACCGTTGGCCAAAATCATACACGCCGATATTGATCCGGCTGAGATAGGTAAGGTCAGAAGACCCGACATTACCCTGCTGGGCGAATGCCGACGGTCAATCGAAGAATTGACTCGGGCGCTGACCGAGAAGACTTCAAACGGAAACGGCGACTTAAAACTTCCCCTGGACATAGATGAATGGCATAACACCCTAAAGGGCTGGAAACAGAAATACCCCTTAAGCTACGACAGAGAGGCAACTGATGTCGTCAAACCTCAGTATGTCATAGAAGAGCTGTCAAAGCGCCAAGAGGAAGGTACGATTCTTGCATCCGGTGTTGGACAACACCAGATGTGGGCCTCACAGTATTGGAAGTTCGACACACCAAATACCTGGATAAATTCAGGCGGCGCAGGGACTATGGGATTTGCCGTACCGGCTGCAATAGGTGCCAAAGTCGGCAGACCTGACAAACCGGTTTGGGCAATTGACGGTGACGGTTGCTTTCAAATGACTGCCCAAGAACTGGTTACGGCATCGGCTGAACAAATTCCGGTTAAGATTGCAATTCTCAATAACGCATATTTGGGTATGGTTCGCCAGTGGCAGCATATGTTCTACGAGGAGAGATACTCTGAGGTTTATCTGTCTCCGGATCTGCCCGATTATGTTAAGTGGGCAGAGGCTATGGGGGCCATTGCTTTCAGGGTCGACACTCCCGAAGAGGTCATACCCACTATTGAAAAGGCCAATGAGATAGACGACAGACCCGTCGTAATAGACTTTAGGACAGATGTTACCGAACGGGTATTCCCCATGGTACCGGCAGGAGCGCCAAACGACGACATATTAATATCAGCCGAACACGCCGACGGCATAGTTCAGTAATCAACGGAAGAGAGAATAGTTGTGGAAAATAAAAATCATCATATAGTATCGGCATTGGTTGAAAATAAGGCAGGTGTGTTGGCGCGCATTGCCGGACTTTTTGCGAGACGAGGATTTAACATCTACTCATTAGCAGTAGCGCCCACCGATGATGCCAAACTTAGCCGAGTTACAATCGTCGTTGATGTGGAGGCAAGTCTGTTGAACCAAGTGGTAAGTCAGCTAAATAAGTTAATTAACGTAGTGGAGATACGGGAGTTAAGTCCTTCCGATGCGGTCGAAAGGGAGCTGCTTCTGGCAACGGTACAGTGTTCACCGGAAAAAAGATCTGAAATTATCCAGATAGTGACGGCACTCGGGGGAGAAATCGTTGATGTTGACATCTCCTGTCTTACAATTGAGATGTCATCGACTCCGGAAAGATTGGATACCTTAGAAGAGCTCCTGAATTCTTACGGCATCCTCAGAATTCAAAGGACAGGAAGAGTGGCTCTTCCACGGTTAGGCTACCTAGCCGAATCAAAGATTGAAAGCGAACTTAAGCTTGCCTAAAACAAGCGATAACTTTATTCAATCTGATTTAATTCAGTAGTTGCGGCGGAAAAGTTTCTGTTGTCGTCGTCTGCTTTATGGGTTCTCTCCACTGAAGTTGCCGTAATCTCAAGATTACAGCTGTTATGTTCTACGCACCAGTTCAAACAGGATTGAGCAGTGTCTTCATCAAAATAGTGAAGCCCGCAAAATTCACATTCATAAGTTGCACAGCTCATATCCTTCATAACCTTAATTTTAATAGCCTAAATACATACATGTATATTTAAAACTTAAGCCTAAAGTACCGGTACGACTATCTTAATTATTTCGAACATATGTTCGATATAATTAAGATATGTCTTTTTCTTCGTTTGACGAATCTTTATACTTACGAGCAAGCTTACCTGCTCGGCAAATCCTGTTTACCGATTTAAGGCCTTTCTCCTTTCACCGTTATGTATTCAACGGTCGGCTTCCCTACGGAAAAAGTATCAGCTTTTCTAATGCCTTCCGAGTTGGATCTTCCTCTCTTGCATACCTGTTCCTATCGGAATTAACCAGATCCAACATCAGAGTAGCATACATCTCCCCTATTAATTTCGGCTATCTAAGCGCTTATGAGCTGGGAGTAAATTTCAATAATTTAATTATGATCGACTGTATCGATAATAGCTGTGACAAAGAAAGATACGCAAGTGAAAAATTGCGACATGTCCTTTCCGTATTAATTAAGGGGTCTGGGGTAATAGCAATTAACTCATCTTTTCTAATGACAATCAAAAACCTCGATAACGTAATGGCAAAACTTCGCGCATCAAGAGCAATACTGATTGTCTTAGATGCTTTTAATATTGAGACATCCCATAAATTAAATCAGCCGTGGCATCTTGACTATGTAATTTCCCCCGTTGAAAATACTTTTAAGGTCATAAAAACATCCGATGACTTAAGTGCCATAGATACCGGCAGATTCATACAAAGACAGATTAGATTTCATGTTACCGGCAGAAGAATATACAAGCCGGTCGAGTTTTCACTTATACTGCCGCAAATACCTTTAATAATCAAAGAGTCCGCTTCAGATAATTTGAAGCTGTTGTCAGAGTCAAAATCAGAAATTAAACAAACGGTGTTTAACTTAATTAAAAACGAAAAACAGCGGCAGCAATATATAACCAATATCACAGAAAATCCATAATGGAACGAAGTTTTAACAGCCGAATATTGTACGTTATATCTCCGGGTTGGCCAAAAGATGATGCCGCCGGTTTTATTGAAGCCACGGAAACTCTTGAACGGTTTTCTTACGGAGTAACTATGATTGCCCCGGGGGAAGTAGCTATGCTGTCTTCTTCGGCAACGGGTTATTTTCAGTCCGAAGCCAACTTGATAAAAGAGGTAACAAAAGCCCTTACGGATCTGCTCTTAAGACCGGTTAACGTGGGAATCGGCAATGGTCTATTTGCCGCACGGCTTGCAGCATTGCACAGTGCAATAATTCCTCAGGATAAAATTCAAGAATTTTTGGCGCCGTTATCGGTCAGATATCTGCCGGACAAACAGATAGCCGATTTTCTGTTAAAGCTCGGAATTAAGACACTCGGAGAATTTGGCGCCATTGGCGAGGGAATGATCTTAGAAAGATTGGGCCTCAGTGGCAAGTGGTGTCACGATTTAGCCAAGGGCAAACTCTATGATCTAAACTTTCAGCAAAAAGAACGTGCTTTCACACGTCATATCATATTTGACCCTCCCAGCTTTAGTTACGAACAAATATTGTTCAATGTCAAACAACTAAGTGAATCCTTTATCGACTCGATCGCCAAACAAGGTTTGCTTGTTACTTCGATACTATTAAAAATTAATTTTGATGATTCCCAAAACGCAGAAAGACTCTGGTACTCCAACTCCTTTTTTAATAAAAGAAACTTAGTAGACAGAGTCAGATGGTTTCTTGAAATTCTACAACCAACAGGAGCAATTGAACAAATAGAATTTACCGCAAAAGACATCGTATCAAACGGATACTTCCAAGATAACTTATCCTTTGAGCAAGTCAAAGAAAATCCAAGATTAGATAAGGCTTTAGAGCATATCGAAGTACTGCTTGGCACAGATCGAATATATAAGTCGATCATCAAACCCGGAAGGCGTCCCGCATGTGACAGAGGCAAAATTTTTTATGATTCAAAAGTTGAAATTCCCTATATAAAGAGCGGGTTCAGAACAGACGAACTTACTGAAGATGGGGCAATCTTTTATGAAAGCTTAACCGATCAAGAGGTTTTTTTGCCTATAGACAAACTATCAAGACCCTGGCCTTCCAACATACCGACATTTCATCCCGGCATATTTTATGAAGACCCGGTGGAGATCGACATCTTTAATAAAAATGCCATAAAAGTTTCCGTAAACCATAAAGCTCTCATGTCGGACACGCCTTATTTTATCGTAGCGACAAAATTCAAGAAAAAAATATCGTCGTGCTTCGGACCGTGGCCGATCTCCGAATTCTGGTGGGATGAATCTAAGTTCAAGCGATTTGCCTACCTACAGTTGATAACAGAAGATGAAATTGCATTGCTTGTCTATTCGTTTAAACAGCAGTGGTATCTGGCGGGAATATACGATTAATCTAAAATGTACGCAGAACTTCACTGTCACAGCTACTACAGTTTCTTGGACGGAGTATCCAGTCCGGAAAGTCTGGTTGAAAAGGCGACAGAGCTCAGACTTTCGGCTTTGGCATTGACCGATCATAACGGATTCTACGGAGTGGTCAGATTTAGCCAAGCGGCAGCCGAGCATGGTTTGGCCACAATATTCGGTGCCGAGCTTACAATTGACGGAACAGAAAAACGCAGCGGAGCGATTGATCCATTCGGTGAACACATAGTTATACTTACCAAAAATGTTAAAGGATATAAATCTCTGGCTCACGCCATATCTAAAGCTCAACTAAACGGCAAAAAAAACGAACCAAGGTTTGATCTCAAGTCACTTGCATCACTAAACGGTAACGATTGGATTGTACTAACCGGATGCAGAAAAGGTCCTTTGAATACTGCACTGATGGAAAAAGGAACCAAAGCCGCCGATATCAGGCTTGCCGAATTAATTGAGATATTCGGCAAAGATAACGTAATAGTTGAGCTGTGGAATCATAGAGAACCAATCGACGCCGAAAGAAACGATGTACTGTCCAAACTTGCCGTTAAATATAATCTGAGATATGTAGCCACAAACAATGTCCATTATGCGACACAAAAAGAGTTCTATCTGTCAAACGTGGTATCGGCAATCCGGGGGAATAAAACTCTGCAAGACGCTTATGGATGGCTTCCCGTCGCCGGTTCTGCGTACCTCAAAGGGCATTTTGAGCAAATGACGAATTTTGCCAGATGGCCCGGAGCCGTAGAGACTGCCTCTGAGATTGCCGCTGACTGCTCATTTAACTTAAATCTGGTTGCACCCGAACTACCCAGCTTTGAAACTCACGACGGTACTTCGGAAATACAATTCTTAAGGAGAACCGTATACGAAAAGGCAAAGTCCAAATACAAAATACGATCTAACGAATCACCAAAAGGCGCTTATAGACAACTGGATTATGAACTTAAGATAATTGAAGAACTTGGCTATGCCGGATACTTCCTTGTCGTATATGACATAATAAATTTCTGCAACTCTAACGATATTCTGTGCCAAGGAAGAGGCTCTGCTGCAAACTCAGCCGTATGCTATGTACTTGGAATAACAAATGTGGATGCCGTATCTCTGGGGCTCCTCTTCGAGAGATTTTTATCCAAAGCAAGAGAAGGACCGCCCGACATAGACATTGATATCGAGTCGCATCGGCGGGATGAAGTTATAAATTATATTTATGATAAGTATTCAAGGTTCAATGCAGCTCAAGTAGCCAACGTCGTTACCTATAGGTCGAGATTGGCACTCCGCGAAGTTGCAAAAGTTTTAAACTATAAAGCCGATAAGATCGATGAACTCTCCGGAGAACTTAAGCTCAAAGGCGTCGAATCATTCCCGGAGCCCCTTTTATCTTTAATAAATTCCCTGAAATCAACACCTCGACATCTGTCCATACATACTGGCGGTATCGTACTGACCAAAGAACCCGTCTCGACGATCTGTCCGGTTGAATGGGCTACCCGGGCCAACAGAAGTGTTTTACAGTGGGACAAGGACGACTGTGCCGCTGCGGGTTTGGTCAAATTTGACCTTTTGGGTCTTAGAATCTTAGATGCCATACATGAGGCTGTCAAATTAGTCAAACGACACCATGACACAAATGTTGACATATCCCAACTGCCCCAGGAAAACGAGGTATATGAAATGCTATCAAAAGGAGACTCCGTAGGCGTATTCCAAGTTGAAAGCAGAGCTCAAATGAACACTCTACCCAGGCTAAAGCCGAAGTGCTTTTATGACTTGGTAATTGAAGTTGCCCTAATAAGACCCGGCCCCATTCAGGGGGGAGCGGTACACCCCTATTTGAACCGTCGGTCGGGGAAAGAACGGATCACATATGACCATGAAACAGCAAAGCCGGCTTTGGAAAAGACATTGGGAATTCCCCTGTTTCAGGAACAGCTAATGAGGCTTTCAATGGACACAGCGGGCTTTACCGCAGAAGATGCCGATGAACTTAGGTCAGCCATGGGTTCAAAACGATCAAAATTAAAAATGGAGAAGCTACAAGACAGACTGTATGACAATATGGCTATGCGCGGAATCGATCGATTGGTCGCAGAAAAGATCGTACGTCAAATTATCGCATTTTCCGGATATGGCTTTCCCGAAAGCCATGCCATCTCCTTTGCCTATTTAGTCTATATATCGGCCTGGTTTAAGCTACATTATCCGGAAATTTGGTTGACGGCCATGTTAAATGCCCAGCCCATGGGTTTTTGGTCACCAGCCACCTTAATCGAAGACGCTAAGCGGCATAATGTTAAAATAACGGGACCCAACGTAAATATTTCAGAAAGAAAAACATCGATAATAAGAGAGAATAAAGATCTTGTCGTATGTTTGGGGCTTTGTACTATATCTCACTTAACTGTCGAATTTTCCGAAAAAATATCCTCCCTTGGGCCTTATTCAGATTTAGAGCATTTTGCAAAGACCACAAAAGCCACCAAATCACAGATTGAGATCTTGGCATCAGCCAGAGCTTTAGATCCTCTGATAGAGGCAGACCCTTATCTGAAAAGGCGGCTGGCTATCTGGAATTCGCAAGTCTTAAGTGAGGTTGCAGACCCCACAAGAATTCCGGGAATTTTGAATATCAAAGTACCGCCTCTTTTGGCTGAGACAAAAACAGAGAGATTGGCACTTGATATAGAGGCCGTTCAAATAGGACTGGACGGTCATCCAATCGCTTTACTCAGAGATAAATTAAACGGATTAAATATAGTAAAGGCTAAAGATCTAACCACTTTTGACACTGGCGATGTGATTAAAGTGGCAGGGCTTGTAACTCACAGGCAGGCTCCGCCTACGGCAAAAGGAACAGTCTTTATAAATTTGGAAGATGAGACCGGATTCATTAATACGGTATTTTCCCCGGGGGCATGGATTCGATGGAAAAAAACAGCAAATAATCATGGTCTAATAATTAAAGGCACCGTGGTCAGAGTTGAGAATACCTTATCAATTACAATAAATGTCCAAACCGTAGAAAAACTTGAAGTACCTGCAACTTTAGGAAGCAAAGACTATCGCTGACTCCAAAACGGCTTCAGATAATTGATTGAAAAGTCCGAAATGGCAAAGACCGTCTTTAAATATTTAAAAGACGGTCTTAAGGCCTTTAAATAAAAGTTTAAATTACGGGTTAAAATTGTATTTAGTAATTTGACGAAAGGATTGAAATGGCAACACTTTACTATGAAAATGACGCCGACAAATCACTGATCGCATCCAGAAAAGTTGCGGTCTTGGGCTACGGATCACAGGGTCACGCACACGCTCTTAACCTAAAGGAATCGGGCGTTGACGTAAGAGTAGGGCTAAGAGAAAATTCAAGTTCAAAACAAAAGGCCGAAGCCGCCGGACTCAAGGTCACTTCAATTGCCGACGCATGCCATGAAGCCGATCTTATTATGGTTCTGCTTCCCGATACCGAACAAGCCGACGTATACAAAACTGAAATTGAGCCAAACCTGCAGGAAGGCGACGCACTATTTTTTGCCCATGGCTTTAATATAAGGTTCGGCCAAATAAAACCTCCAGCAAACGTCGATGTAGGAATGGTGGCTCCGAAGGGTCCGGGTCATTTGGTTAGAAGAACCTACACCGAAGGTGGAGGCGTACCTTCTTTAATTGCAGTAAGTCAAGATCATTCCGGTAAGGCCAAAGAGCTATCATTGAGCTACGCTCATGCCATAGGTGCCACTCGGGCTGGCGTTTTGGAAACTACCTTTGAAGAGGAGACCGAAACGGATTTATTCGGAGAACAAGTGGTGCTCTGTGGCGGATTAACCGCACTTGTTACCGCCGGATTTGAAACATTGGTCGAGGCGGGTTATCAACCCGAATCGGCTTATTTTGAGTGCCTTCATGAACTCAAATTAATCGTAGACCTTATGTATGAACAGGGTATTTCCGGAATGAGATTTTCAATATCAGACACCGCAGAGTATGGAGACATGACCAGAGGACCGAGAATAATTAACTCGGAAGTTAAAGCCGAGATGCGCAGAATTCTCGATGAAATTCAGGACGGCAGATTTGCAACCGAATGGATAAACGAGAATAAGACCGGCCGAAAGAACTACTACGAACTGCAGGAGAAAGGGAAGAATCACCAAATTGAAAAAGTCGGCGAAGAACTTCGAAAGATGATGCCCTTTATCACCCAAGGCAAACAAAGACTTGAAGATATCTCCGGAGGCTAAATACAAACGATTTTAGATTAAAGTCAATTACCGATTTAAATCAGCCAGACCCGTTATAAAACCGTTTCTGGCTGATTTTTTGGTACAAAAGGTTGTTAATTGAACATAAGCTCTCAGTTGATCTTCTGAACTATATAATCAATTGCGTTGCACAATGTTGAGATGTCGTCAGGATCTATTGACGGGAACATCGCTATTCTAAGTTGATTTCTGCCTAACTTTCTGTAGGGTTCAGTATCCACTATTCCGTTTTTTCTGAGAATTTTGGCGATTGCCATCGCATCAATTTCCTCATTAAAGTCTATTGTCGCAACCACATGGGACCGTTCAGCGGGATTAGCCACAAAAGGTTGTGAAAAGTCCGAGTTCTCAGCCCATGAATAAATTGTCGTAGCCGAAGTATCACATCTGCCTACGGTAAAATCCATTCCCCCGTTTGACAGCATCCAATTAACCTGATCATTCAGCATAAAAAGAGTTGTAAGAGCCGGAGTATTATAAGTCTGATTTAATCTGGAATTTTCAATCGCGACTTTTAAGTCAAAAAAGGCGGGTACAAATCGCTCCGATTCGACGATTTGCATAGTTCGTTCAACGGCTTTTGGGCTCATTAAGGCGATCCATAGTCCTCCGTCGGATCCGAAACACTTTTGCGGAGCAAAATAATAGACATCAAATTGATCTGAATTCACTCTGAGCCCGCCGGCGCCACTTGTAGCGTCTACTGCCACCAAAGCCTTATCTGATATGCCCTCCGGTTTTACAATTTCCATCGAGACTCCCGTGGAAGTTTCATTGTGCGTAAATGCATAGAGGTCAATATCGGGATTTGCATGTGGCAGAGGATGGGTTCCGGGTTCCGATTTTATGACTTCCGGTTCCAAAAGATGCGGTGCATCTTTACTGGCTTTTGCGAACTTAGAAGAAAACTCGCCAAATTCAAGATGCTGGCTCTTTTTATCTATTAGACAAAAGGTAGCAATATCCCAAAATGCTGTTGCCCCGCCGTTGCCCAGAACAACTTCATAACCTTCCGGCAAACAGAACAGCTCTGTTAATCCACCTCTGATCGAAGATACTAGATCTTTAACGGTGGGCTGTCTATGTGAAGTTCCCAAAATTGAATCTTTCGTATTACACAAATTGTCTAGAGTTTGAAGCCTAACCTTCGAAGGTCCGCATCCAAATCTACCGTCGGAAGGTATTAGCTCTTTGGGTAGTACTATTTCGGGTAAATCGCTCATTTGATAAATACTGCTTTCTAAAAAAAGTTAAAAATATAAATTGATAGGTTATTCGCAGACAAATATTATCGCCTGTTTAAACTCTACGTATATAGTT
>DAIDJA010000016.1 GCA_027451605.1 Acidimicrobiales bacterium | reverse complement strand
GCCATATACATACCGGTGATATAGGAGCCGCGATTGAAGCCGGCATTGATACCGGAAGACCCAGCAACATTCGAGTGACCGATTTAGCCGAACAGGTCGAAGAGGAACATTGGGTTCGAAAGGCTGAAGATGACTTTGACGAATCTGACCATAAACCGACACACAGCGGTCCGCCTGCAGTGACTTCGGTGGTCGCAGTTGCAACCGGTAACGGAGTAAAGAGAATATTTCATTCCCTGGGAGTACACTCGGTCGTGTCGGGGGGACAATCCATGAATCCGTCTACGGCGGATCTATTAAAGGCAGTTGAAGAGTTAGATTCACCTGCGGTTATCATATTGCCGAACAACAAGAATATTATTCCCGTCGCAAACGAAGTTGACGCCCTAACCAAAAAAGCGGTGAGGGTGGTTCCGACAAAAGGAATCGTTGAAGGTTTTGCCGCACTATTGGCATACGACCCTGAGGCGGGCCCCGGCGAAAATATGACAGAGATGACAAAAAGCGCTGACGGGGTTGTTGCCGGGGAAGTTACAATGGCAGTTAGAGACGCATCTTCGGCTGCGGGTCAGATTAAAGAGGGAGATTGGCTTGGAATTTCCAGGGAGGGAATTCAGGTGGTGGAACCCGACCTCTCCGATTGTTGCATGGAGCTTTTAGATAAGTTGGTTACGGATGACCATGAAATAGTAACGGTGATTGAAGGCGAAGGTTATAGCGTAAATGCAACCAGGCAGCTTACACAGTGGCTTAATGAGAACCGATCCAATGTTTCGGTCGAAGTTCATCAGGGCGGGCAGCCGCTATATCCGTATCTCTTTTCCATCGAGTGAGCAGAGCTCTTCGTCAACTTGCGGAAATAAAGGTAGATGTTATTTCGGGGGTGACCCCCGCCAAGCTTAAGTCATTAAACGAGCTTGGAATTGATTCGGTCTTGGATCTGTTAACTTTTTATCCCCGCCGATACGTGGATAGATCTAATACCGTAAGGCTTGTCGAAGCTCAGCTCGGAACAGAAATTTTGGTAATTGGGCAAGTTATTAAAGTTTCGTCGATAAGGCGCACTAAGTCGGCAAAAACAGTGGTGGATGCCGTCGTGACGGATGGAAGTTCAAAGTTATACTGCACGTTTTTCAATCAGCCGTGGCGACAGAAGCAGTTAGAAGATGAAACATGGATTGCAATATTCGGCAAGTTGACGAGTTTTAAAGGGAAACTTACGATGGTAAATCCGATTGTGGATTTGATCGGGAATCAAACGGGGAAAATTGTAGCCTTGTACCCCTCATCTGAAAAGTCCAATATATCTAACCTTATGATGTCAAATTTTGTCGCCGAGGTACTTAACAGGTCGAAGGAGTTTTTAGATCCTCTCAATAAAGACGACTTGACCAAATTTGGCCTCATTTCCAGAACCGAGGCCTTTAACAACATTCATTTTCCCGAAACGGCCAAGATGAGTCAGGCCGCCAGAAAACGATTGGCCTTTGACGAACTGCTTCGTCTTCAGCTTCCGCTCATGCATAAGAAAAGACAAATTCTAAGCTCAAATAAGGGTTATAAGTGTGAAATCTCCAATTTAGATAGGGTTCTTCAATTTGGAGCCGATATTCCCGACCTTCAAGGGTTGGTCGGAGAATTCGTTAGGGCTTTGCCGTTTAAACTTACAAAATCACAGTCCGAAGTCATCAAAGAGATTTTGTCTGACATGTCTAAACCGTATCCCATGCATCGATTGGTGCAGGGGGATGTCGGATCGGGTAAAACTGTAATAGCGGTGTGTTGTATGGTAGCTGCGATTCAAAATGGTTACCAAAGTGCTCTAATGGCACCTACTGAAGTTTTGGCAGAGCAGCACTATCTGAATATCATAGATATGACTGAAGGACTAACCGTTGAAGACGGAACTAAGTTATTTTCCAAGTCAGATATAAAAATCGGACTTCTAACGGGAAAATTAACTAAAAAGAGCCGTGATGTTCTGGCAGAACAAATAGAGTCCGGTGATATTGATATGGTAATCGGTACTCACGCTTTAATATCGGATAACCTAAAGTTTAAAAATTTGGCAGCCGTTGTGATTGATGAACAGCACAGATTCGGAGTACAGCAACGTTCCCAGCTGCTTTCTAAGAGTAACTTCCCGGACACCTTGACAATGACGGCAACCCCAATTCCCAGAAGTGCGGCAATGACTGTATTCGGAGACTTGGATCAGAGCGTATTAACAGACATGCCTAAAGGTAGACAAATTATAGAGACTCACTGGGTCAAGGGGAAAAATGATCAGTCGGTTTGGGCCAAAGTATTAGAACAGATAGAGCAAAACAATAGAGTATATGTGGTCTGTCCGTTGATTGAGGAATCTGAAAAGATCTCAGTAGCTTCCGTGAATAAAGTGGTTGAAGAGCTGACCGACGGCCCTTTAAAGGGCATCGAAGTTGGAGTGCTGCACGGCCAGATTCCCCCTTTAAAACGCCAAGGGATCTTTGAGGACTTTGTAAACGGTACCTTTAAGGTGCTTATCAGTACCACAGTAATCGAAGTTGGCGTAGATGTAAAAGATGCTACGGTAATGGTGATATTGGATGCGGATCGCTTTGGAATTGCCCAGTTACATCAGCTACGAGGAAGAGTGGGAAGATCGGACAAGAAATCTTACTGCTACCTACTGACCAAGTCAAAAGAACTGAATGAAATCGCCAAGACAAGGCTTGAGGCGTTGGTCAAAACCAATGACGGGTTTGAACTGTCAGAAGTAGATTTTGCTTTGCGAGGCTTCGGAACCTTATTGGGAACGAGGCAAAAGGGAAGAAGTGATTTAAAGCTGGCAAAACTTCCCGCGGATGAGAAGTTGTTGGATTTGGTTAAAAAGTATCTGGATAAACTGTTTAAATTGGATCCCGATTTGAACTCAACTGATATCGGGGCTTTCCTTAAAAACGAAGTAGCAGCTTTTTATACCGATGAAGATACCGACTACCTGCTGAAAAGTTAACTATACTGAGCCAATTGCAAATAAATAGGCATTTGCCAATATAATGGTTGTAGTTGCAAATATTTGGTTCGATTTAATCTTATTTATTTAACAAATGCGGTTGAATGAGGCTGCATTATCATAAAAAAAACAGAGAAATTTAACCACCTGGGAGCTAACGTCGATCATACAACGGTGTAGTTGTTGGCTAAAGTTGATCTATGAGAATTACCGGAGGAGATTTAAGGGGGAGGCAGTTGGCAGTACCCCCAAAAAATGTCCGCCCGACTTCATCAATGGTCAAAGAGGCGATTTTTTCGGTACTAAATTCGGCATTAATTAAACTCGATTTAGTCCTATCGGATTTAAAATGTATGGACTTGTTCGCAGGAAGCGGTGCGTTGGGGATAGAAGCCTTGTCACGAGGTGCCAGACACGTTACCTTCGTGGACAATAATCCAGATTCCCTAGCGGCAATTAAACAAAATATCAAGAGCCTGTCTCTGGAATCGAGATCAACCGTAATTAGAGGGGACGCCGTGGGAGCCACCAAGCAGATTGTAGAAACGGTAGATCTGATTCTGTGCGATCCGCCGTACGAATGGATAAATTACGCGGATTTAGTCGGAGGGAACTACTTTCATTTGGGTGTTTTTGAGTCCGGACATGATATCTCAGACCTTGTTAAGGACTCTGAACTAAGGGTTCTTAAATTAAAAAAATATGGTACTACTTATTTAACTGTTGTCCAAAGAGTGCCGTAGAAAAGAACTTTGGTATTCGGAGAGTCAGTGGCCGATTAATTTTTAAGTTAGATTATTAGTTGAGTTTATGGTCGATCGGTTAGTAAACTGAATTTGGTCATTCGGACTGCCATTTCGGGTTTAGTAACAAATTCCCTGTTCAAAAATTCGTTTTTGGTTGATTCTGCATTCAAAATATTAACCGCAAGCTACTACTATATATATTGGTAAAGGAAGTTTATGTCTAACATTATTGCATTATATCCCGGCTCTTTTGACCCATTTCACAACGGGCATTTGGAAATTGTGGAAAGGGCTGCGGTACTTTTCGACACTGTCGTAGTCGCCGCGGTTAGGAATCCGCAAAAATCGAACCCTCTTTTTCCGATGGAAGAACGTCAAGAAATGATCGCAGAGTCAGTCAGTCACTTAAAAAACGTTTCAATAGTATCCATATCCACACTCGTGGTAACGGTTGCACAACAAGTTGGTGCACAGGTAATAATAAGAGGGCTAAGGGCAGTATCGGATTTTGAAAATGAACTTCAAATGGCTCAAATGAATAATAAGCTTTCGGGTATTGAAACCTTATTTATCCCCACAAGCTCAAAATATTCCTTTTTAGCCTCCAAGTTGTTACGCGAGGTTTCGGCATACGGTGGTTCGGTGGCTGATTTAGTCCCGCCTCCGGTGGCCAAAAAACTTGACGAAAAGTTTAACCGATAAGCCAAATGATTTAAACTTTAACTAGGAGTATTGCATTATGAGCCCAATTGACGACGACGATCTCATTGATCGTTTTGAAGATGATTTTGAAGTTGACAACGATGAACGACGTGACGGACACTCGGCAGATATTTTTGACTTGATAGAAGAAGCGCTTCATGTGGTGGCAAATGCAAGGTCTATGCCTCTTTCATCGTCGGTTATTATCGCCAAAGATGACATTAATGAGATCTTAGAAGATATAAAAATTCAGCTTCCCGAAGAAATAAGATCCGCTAGGTGGTTGTTGAAGGAAGGTCAGGAGCATATAGAAAAGGCAAAAAGGGATGCCGAGGCGATAGTAGAAGAAGCCAGAGTTCAAGCCGAGAGAATGGCCCAGAGAACCGAAATAGTAAGACAGGCAAAGAAGATTGCCGCAAAAACTGTTGATGATGCCGATGCCGCCGCCAGAAAACTAAAAAGAGAAGCTGAAGATTACTGCGACAGAAAGTTGGCGGCATTTGAAATTGCCCTTGAAGACATCGCAAAAACCGTAAAAGCCGGAAGAGATAGACTTCAATTGAGTCCAAAAGAGATATTGGAAACTGCCCAAATCGCCGGTGGTCAGTCACAGGGAACTTCGGAAGCCGAAGAGAAGTTTTTTGATCAGGATCAGCTCGAATAGCACATCATATTTTGAAATTGCCGACCGGATTTTTTGGATTTGACGTCAGCAAAATAAGTTTTATTCGATAGAAATCTCTTGCTTGTCGTCACTAATTGTCTCATGTAAGGTTGCTGCATAAAAAATCTTGGAACTCTTTGGTTAAATTGAACATTTTATAGTTCAAAACAATTAATATTATTTTTGAAAGGAAAAAGTCATGATTCCGATTAGAAAAGATCAGTTTAAAATCAAGGTGGGAAATTTGCTAAACGGTTCGCTGGACTACATCGACGTTGAATTGGTGGGACATCTGGATGATATTCAAGTCAGCACCGCTAGGGTATTGTTACAAACGGAAATTAACGTAATGTGCCGGATAGAAAGGGCAAATCATGGCGTCATCGTCCATGGGTTGTTAAGATCGCTCTGGGATGGCGACTGTTCACGCTGTTTGGAACCGGCAAAAGGTAACATCAACGTTGAATTCAGAGAAGTCTTTGTAACTGAACCGGATCTTGAAATAGAATATCTTCTGACCGGAGATATGATAGATCTGAGCGACCTCGTAAAAGACCAGCTAATTTTGGAACTTCCGGCAGTACCCGTCTGTAATTTCGGATGCCGAGGCTTATGCCCGGTATGTGGGTTAAATAGGAATGAAACCCGTTGTGAGTGCAAACAGTCCGTGGAGTCGCCGTTTTCGGTACTCAATGAGCTATCGGACGGGCGTAGGTAGCCATTGGCTGTATAATTGTATATTGTATATTTTTATTTAAAGGTTATTAGGAAAAATGGCTGTACCAAAAAGAAAAACTTCTAAAGCTAAATCCAGGAGCAGGAGAGCCTCTAATTGGAAACTTAGTTTGCCTTCTAAGAGTACTTGCCCCAACTGTGGCACAATTAAGACACCTCATGTGGTATGTTCCAAGTGCGGGTGGTACAAGGGTAGAGTAGCTGTAGAGATCGATTAATGGCGTTTGAACTGCCGATAGCGCTTGACGCTATGGGGGGAGATTTTGCCCCAAAAGAGATAATTTTGGGAGCAAAGAAAGCATTCGATGAGCATTCGATTGCAAGCTTGCTTGTCGGAGATGAGTCTAAAATTTCCGAATTTGATCGAGGCTCGCTGTCAGTATTTCATGCGAGCGAAGTTATCGCAATGGATGAGGATCCCGCAAAGGCGATTAGAAATAAAAAAGACTCTTCACTTGCAAGATGTGCCGAGCTTGTAAAAACCGGTAAATGTTCGGCAACTATTTCCGCGGGTAATACCGGTGCAGCTATGGCTGCCGCCCTTTTGAAGATCGGGAGAATCAAGGGAGTCTCCAGACCGGCGATTGCAACTACTATTCCGGTTTTGGGTCATCATCCTCTTGTAATGCTTGATTCCGGAGCTAATGCGGAATGCCAAAGTGAATGGCTAGTCCAGTTTGCTCAGATGGGTAGCGTATACTCTTCAATCCGATACGGGATCGATCGTCCAAAAGTCGCACTCCTGTCAATCGGAGAAGAGTCTACCAAAGGTAGTCCGCTGGTAAAAGAGACTCATAAAAAACTGGCAGAACTCAATTCGGAAACATTTGAGTTTATCGGAAATGTTGAAGGCAGGGATCTGCTTTCAGCGGTCGCCGATGTAGTAGTAACTGACGGGTTTACCGGAAACGTAGCATTAAAGACATTAGAAGGTTCGGTTAAGTTTTTCATGAAGATGCTTTTGAACATCATGAATACCAACGAGGAGACCAAAAAAGCTCAGGATATTCTTTTGAACTACCTGTTGCCCGTAGCCGATGAATTGGATCCGGAGTCGACCGGCGGAGCGATGCTACTCGGAATAGACGGGATATCATTAATTAGTCACGGTTCGTCATCTTCAAAGGCGATATCCAGTGCGTTGAGAATTGCTCACGATCTTAGTAATGCAAATATAGTCCAGCGCTTAAAAGAAGCGGTAAGTTAATTTAAACCGGTAAGTCAATTGTTTAGATTCTTAACGGCAGGTGAATCTCACGGAAAATCTTTAGTGGTCATCGTCGAAGGTATGCCATCCGGGGTGGAATTAAGTGTTGAGGACATCTCCGACGAACTTGCCCGGCGTAGACTTGGATTTGGCCGGGGTCCCAGAATGAGATTTGAAAAAGATCAGGTATCGATACTGTCGGGGGTAAGATTTGGCAGGACTCTCGGTTCGCCCATAGCAGTTGAAATCGCAAATACCGAATGGCCCAAATGGCAAGAGGAGATGTCAGTTGGAAGAGGGAAAAGCTCCAAGGAACTGACTCAACCGAGACCGGGTCACGCTGATCTTGCCGGGATGCAGAAATACGGATTCTCGGATGCAAGAGATATATTGGAAAGAGCGTCTGCCAGAGAGACCGCAGCAAGAGTGGCGGCAGGAGCGATTGCCAAAAAACTGGTATCGAGTATTGGCATTGAAATTTTATCTCATGTCATTAGTATCGGTTCGGTCGGCCTTGATCGAGATTTAGGCGATCTTTCGATCAAACCGAAAATTGAAGATCTAAAGGCGATAGATGCTTCCCAGGTCAGATGCTTTGATGCCGATCTTGAAAAGTCCATGATAGCTGAGATTAAGGCAGCAGCTAAAGCCGGAGACTCTCTGGGAGGATCCGTAGAGGTCATAGCCTACGGAGTACCGGTTGGATTGGGAAGTCACGTTCACTACGATCGCAAGCTTGACGGACTGTTGGCACAGGCATTTATGTCGATTCAGGCGGTTAAAGCCGTCGAGATCGGAATGGGTGCAAGTCTTGGATATATGAGGGGATCTGCAGCTCACGATGAAATTCACTGGAAAGCAAAGACCAAAGCTTACGAGAGGCCTACGGTACGAGCAGGCGGAATTGAAGGAGGTATCTCCACCGGAGGTCCAATAACTGCAATAGTTACCATGAAACCATTGGCAACTTTAAATAGGCCGTCCATCAAGACCGTAGATACGGTAACTAAAGAGTCCAAGTTCTCGTTTAAAGAAAGAACAGATGTCGTCGCGGTCCCGGCTTTAGGGGTGGTATCTGAGACAATGATGGCCGTGGTCTTGGCGGCGACGGCGACCGAAAAGTTTGGAGGAGATTCGTTGCATGAGTTTGTGACAAACTTTAAAAACTATAAAAAGAATCTAAATTCTGCTCCATCGTCGGTAGACGCCATATTCGGTAAAATCCAAAAGTAGCAGTAGCTTAAATTAGTCGTGACAGATAAGTTTTTTATTATAGGGATGCCCGGTGCGGGTAAAACCTCCGTGGGCAAAGAACTTTCGCGGATTCTGAGTTGGGAATTTTTAGACACCGATCAAATTGTGGAACAATCTGAGGGTTCCTCAATTCAGGAGATATTTGCAAACTTTGGAGAACAGTACTTTAGGCAAAAGGAATCCCAAGCGATTAAAGCCGTAACGTCAGAAGTCTCAGCGGCGGTAGTCGCTTTAGGGGGCGGCGCTGTAATGGATGCCGGTAACTCAGAGTTGATCAAAAAAAACGGAAAAGTAATTTGGCTTAAAGCGAATTTGGCAACTCTTATATTCAGGCTCACGAACGACACAAATACTATTCGTCCGTTACTTGGGAAAAATATTTCGGAAAACTTGTCTGAATTAGTTAACCTTCGCGAAAAAATATATGAAAAGTTGGCGGACTTTACGATAGATGTTGATTTAACTACAGTAGAAGAAGCAGCACTCTTAATTAAATCAAATTTTCAACCCGATCTTTAATGTTCTAATTTTTAGAATGTGACACCATAGAGACTCGCTGACAGTTAAAGCTAAGTAGTGTACTCAAAGCTGTATTATGTGGAATAATAATAGGATGGTTTTGATAGCATCATTTTGATATCTTATATTGGTTGCCTATTGCCTATAGGTAAAAGCCATCGAATTGATTGCTACTTGAAGGAGTGAAGTTCGATTTCTTGGATTCAGGCTAATATTTATTACAAATGGATTACGTCGGTTACAAAAGAATAGAAGTAAAACTGAAGAACTCATATTATGAGATTCTGGTTGGCACCGATATCTTGGGTGAGATCAAAAACTATATTCCCAAAACGGTAAATAAAATTGGAATAGTTACCCAGCAGAATATCGGAATCTCCGTTGACCTAACCGGATTTGAGACCGTAGAGCTTCCGGTAGAGAACTCTGAGAATGCCAAGTCTCTTAGCTCGGTGGAAACAATCTGCAGCAAACTGGCCATCAATGGATTCCACAGAAATGACCTGTTAATCGGGATTGGCGGGGGAGTGGTCACCGATCTGTGTGGATTTGTCGCCTCAGTCTATAACCGAGGAATAAGGTTTATAAATATACCTACAACTCTCTTGGGTCAAGTTGACGCGGCGATCGGGGGCAAAACGGGAGTTAATCTTCAAGAAGGGAAAAATCTTGTAGGGTCTTTTTGGCAACCTTCTGCGGTTATCTGTGATTTAAATACTTTACAAACTCTTCCCGAGGTCGAATTTTCAAACGGATATGGCGAAATTGCAAAATATTCATTAATCGGAGTCGGAGATATGAAAAATGATACCTTGGCCGAGACAGTTTATAAGTGTGCCAAATTTAAAGCTCGGGTAGTGGCTGACGATGAATTTGAATTAATAGGGTTGAGAGCGATACTGAACTATGGCCACACCTTGGGTCATGCCCTTGAGTTAGTGGCCCTAAAGTCGTCATCTTCTAATTCGAGACCGGAATTGAATCACGGTCAGGCGGTGGCCGTCGGAATTGCCTTTGAGGCTGGGTTGGCGTGTCGAATGGGTCGAATCGACGAAGCTGAACTTAGCTATCAGTTGGAATCCCTAAAGTCTTATTCGCTACCCAGTGCAGTTCCGCAGTCGGTTCAAACTACCCCTGAGGAGTTGGTATCGATTATGGCAAAAGACAAAAAGTCTACAGGTGCCCTTGCGTTTGTGCTTGACGGACCAAACGGGGTGGAGCTTGTAAAAGAAATTGACGAAAATCTGGTTTTAGATACACTTTCTGAATTTCTGGAATGCAGAATTTGAACTTTTCTTTTTTTTGCTCCGAAAATTTCACTTACGGCATCATTATGATTCCAACACAGATAAATTGTTTTTTTGTAGAACTGTAGGCTTAAAGTTTACCTTTCAAATCAAGTAAAAAGTTAGGTCACAACAGAAAAACTTACGGTTCAATCAGCTATAACTCTGTTCGTTCGCTTTTATGTTGATTGCAAAATAAAAGACTCGAACTGGCTAAATTATATCGGACGAACAAATGATTCAACGGTTTGAAGTTGCTAAAAGCAGCGGCTTAAATTCATCATTTCATTATTATGACAGAATCTCCGTTTGCATTGATGAATTGATTGACTTGTCAGATTTTGACTTACCTCCTCAGCTGGCTAGGATACTATTGTGTAATGCGCATACTGCAGATTTCGGTAGTCGATAGCAAGAAGGTATTCGTTTGGGCGGAAAATCCCGGTATGTACGATGCATTACCTTCGCTAATTGAACAAGGCGACAAATCACTTAAAGACAGTGTAAATCTACACCCCTATGCATTGGACAGAGGCGAAATAATGCGACTCTTAGATCCATTAAAAGGAAGGGGGCGTCGCATGGAGCTTACAATTTCATCGCGTACGGGGACTCCATTACCTTCTCCTGAGGCGAGGGATTTTATTTTCAGGAAGGTTCCTTCTGCCAAAGATATCGACAAATTCTTGGTTGACGGAGTATTACTTGATTTGGAATCTGCCTTTAGATTCCTATTTCGCATTTCCAGGGCAAACGAGAGCTTCCCGGCAGTCTTGGGAAGTTCGGTCCTTGTGCTGATGGCAATTGCCTCGTTGGCTGCTAATCTTGTCGAACGGGGAAGATTGCTTCCGGCACTCACCGCAAGATCAGCGGGAAAGGTAATTTTGTCATGGATTCCAGCTCCGCTTCACGAGGATATAGTGTTGCTACGAGAACTCTCCCGATCCGCTCCTTTGACTTTGAGCGCATGTGGGAACCCTGTCGAGTCCCATCCCGGAGAATTAGTGGTAGGGATGCTTTTTCAAATGGTCGATATTGCAGCCAGAACCGCCTTAAATCTCTCCGATACCGTTTCACCCATAGTTGGTATCGATGAACTAGCCGGTCAAAAGGATAACTTAGCATTGCTTTTATCCTCCCTCTATGAAAAGTCACCGCAAAAATTTCGAGATCCAAATACAAAAATAGTAGAGGCTTTGGAAGTATTCCATGATAATGTTGCGAATCCGGTTGAAAAGTTTAAGACTTGCTTTCGTGTGGTTGAACCCGATGAGAATGGTACGGACGACGATTGGGGAGTGGAATTTCTGGCGCAGTCTGTCGACGACCCGTCGCTTTTTATTCCCGCCGAGGAGATCTGGGACCATACCGAAGTTGCTATGACAATTGCCTCTCCCGGGGAAGATCCGGCGGAAAGCTTTCTTGCTGACCTTGGCAGGGCGTTAAGAGTGTGTCCGGATTTTGAAAGTGCACTTTCGGTGACGAGACCTGTAGCAATGGTGACAGATCGAATCGGAATACAAAGATTTCTTGGAAATTATTCCGGTGTACTGGAACAATCCGGATTTACGGTAATCGTTCCGTCGTGGTTTACCGATCCTTCATCGAGACTCGGTTTAAGGCTCAAACAGAAAGGTAATTTTGTCGGCTCAGCAGACAGAGTTGGAGGAGCTAGTTTCACTAAAGAAGGTCTCGCGGAGTTTGACTACGTGGTTGCAATCGGTGATAAGACATTAACTAAAGAAGAGATCTATAACATCGCGAAATTAAAAGCACCTCTTATACGTTTTCGCGGTGCCTGGGTTCAAGTGAGTCAAGAGGACTTGAAGCATGCCTTACTTTCGATAGAGAAGAAACCAACCGAAAAACTTGGAATCCTCGAGATCATTAAGGTTGCGGGAGGATTATCTAAACCTGCTCTTGGATTACCGATTACCGGTATCGACGCAACCGGTGTGCTGGCCTCTTTCTTGGATGGCTCCGTGGCAGAAACTTTGAAGACGGTAGTTGCGCCCAAAGAGTTCAATGGCGAGCTTAGACCCTATCAGCTGCGCGGACTTTCTTGGTTGCGCTTTCTCGATTCGGTAGGAATTGGAGCATGCCTGGCAGACGATATGGGACTGGGGAAAACCATTCAGTTAATTTCGCTATTGTTAAGCGAAAGAGAAGAACTTAGAGGAGACTTGGAGTCCAAACGTCACATTGGTCTACCTCCGACACTCTTAATTGCTCCGATGAGTTTGGTGGGAAATTGGCAGAGAGAAGTTGAACGCTTTGCCGGTTCGTTAAGGGTAACGGTCCATCACGGTCAAGAGCGACTCGGTGGGGACATGTTAAAAAAGGCGGCTGCTGCTTCCGACCTTGTAATAACCACATATGGAATAGTCGCAAGGGACTTAGATGTTTTATCCGATATCAAATGGGGACGGGTCGTACTCGATGAGGCACAGGCTATAAAGAACTCCAATACCAATCAGTTTAAAGCTATTTCTTCGATTCCGGCTGCCAGAAAAATAGCGCTTACCGGCACCCCGGTAGAAAATCGACTGACC
>DAIDJA010000015.1 GCA_027451605.1 Acidimicrobiales bacterium | reverse complement strand
TACTACGTGGAAAAAACTAAAACGCATAGTTAAAGAAAATGAGAAAGCGATCTGGATATTGGCGCCCATAGTCACTAAGGTGAAAATCGATGGTCAAGACGATGAGATGCAAGTTAGGGGATTTAAATATGTTCCCGTATTTGACATAAGTCAAACTGACGGTGACGAACCGCCAGTAGTCTGCAGTCTCCTGGAAGGCAATAGTTCTATAGACAAGTATGGTAGCTTAATTGAGGTTGCAAGATCATTTGGCTTTAAAGTAGTTAACTTTGAATTTGACGATACTACTAATGGTGATTGTTCATTTGAGACTATGACTATAAGAGTTAAGGGATCCAACTCAACGGCTCAAAAGATTAAGACATTAGTTCACGAGCTTGGGCACGGATTAATGCATGAATTTGAAACCGATAGAGCACTCGCCGAACTCGAAGCAGAATCTGTTGCGTATATAGTGTGTGCAATGATGGAAATCGATACCTCCGATTACAGTTTTGGATATTTGGGCAACTGGGGTACAATCACCGGTGATGTTTTAAGTTCGATTCGTCAGTCCGGTGACAAAATCCAAAAATGTGCTGATTCAATTTATCGTACGTTAACCTCAGCCGATAATAATCGTCGAGAACTTGTAATTTAGTCGTAGCACTTGAATGAGTCAGAGAAGTTTTTTGGTCTCTTTGGATATGGGAGTCGTTAGTATAACTTCTACCAAATCAATTAAATGGGAAACAAAAAGTTTGTTGTCCTGAGAAGCCTTTGTGGTTGCGGCTCTTCTTGCGAGTTCGGTATAGGTAAATCTGATTGCCGAAAATCTTGTGTGAAGCCTAACTACTGATGTCTTATCTAAGAATGGTTCAACTAAATTTCTCCAACGATTTACCGAATCATCGGAGTTCTGGGCAATCCTTTTGATATATGTGGAGTTGTAGGTATTAATTGCTTCGGAGATAATTATGAGAAATTCTCGTCCTCCGTTTTCGTCTTCAAGTTTATTTGCCAGAGGTCTTACCAACGCAGAAACGTAGTCTCTTAAATAAGTGCTTTCGTTTGACTCTAACAGATCCAGCAATGCGTGTCGCTGGAGGTCGATATCTCTGGAGTGTTTTTTAACGATTGCGTTGAGGAGTCCAAACTTATTTTGGAAATGGTATTGAATAGCAGTGGCATTTTTTTGGTTGGCTACTCTAACAATTTCTTTTAATGAGACATTTTGAATACCGTTTTGAGACATCAGCTTTTCTGCTGCGGATATTATAGCTGCTTGGGTGTCGGTTGAATCTTTCGGCATAATTTAGGTTTCTTTTGAATTTTATCTCATAAATCGACTAATATTGATTTAATTACATTCTATTATAAATTAATGTTGCAACATGAAATAAAATCTGTGATGTTCGATTTGGCGGGAACGCTATGTTCCCTGTCCGATCTCAAACTACCGTTCAACTCTTTTCTGAAGGACTTTGTAAGAAATTTCGGTAAAGATGCCAGTGATCAAGAAGTTGAAGTTAACTATGCATTGGCTTTAATGAGATCATTCCAAACGGTGGGACAGAAGGATTTTTATTTACATAGGGACCTTTTTTCAGTGGCGATCAAAAATTTCTTGGAATTAATGGATATCGATAGTAGCCAAGATGAAGATATTGATTTTGCTCTAAAAAATCAACGGGAGCTGACAATAAATTCAATTAGGGTCAGGGAAGGTGTTCACGAAACTATTTTAACTTTAAAGGATATGGATATAATAACAGCCGTAGTATCAAATATCGATGAAGATTACTTTTATCCGATGCTGGAAAAGCTTGAGATTAAAGATAAAGTAGATGTCTGTTTAAGTTCAGAAAAAGCAAATTCTTGTAAGCCGGATATGAAGATATTTAGAACCGCACTTGATTTAGTAAATAATTGCGGTGATTTTAAATCCGATATTACTTCGTCACAGACCTTATTTGTCGGTGATACGCCGTTTGCAGATATTAAGGGCGCTAATCAAGCATCGATGAAGTCGGTTCTTCTGAAAACGGGTGCGATGAAGGCGGTTTCAAATTTAACGGGGGAATCTAAGCCTGATTTCATGATAGCCAAAATTAGTGAAGTTCTGAAACTATGTTCTTCGGCGGCGGATAACAACTGAAGAGTTTGGTGATGAGCTTGAGTAATTCACAAAACGGTATCAACGAAAGCGATTTAGCCGAAAGACTGGGGGTTGATCTTGGAGTTTTAGAAGCTTTTATGGATGCAAGTGATCTGGGAAACGGCCCTTTAACTGATTTTGAATTATTGGTTGGCGGCACTCAAAATATATTGGTCAAATACAACAGAGCCGGTCGTAGCTTTGTGTTGCGCCGCCCACCACTACACCTGAGGGCTTCGTCAAATGAGGTGTTAAGAAGAGAAGCCAGAGTTTTGGCCGCTCTGTCCAATTCTGATGTACCGCATCCCAGATTGATTGCTTCTTGTGATGAAGAATTGATGGCCGGGGCAGTTTTTTACCTCATGGAGCCTGTTTGCGGATTTAATCCCGCAATGGGTTTACCAGAAATTTACAAAGAATCTGCAGACTATAGACATCGGATGGGTATCGAAGCCGTTTCCGCCATAGCAAAATTAGCCAAGGTAGATTATAACTTAGCCGGACTTTCTGATTTTGGTTCTCCGGAAAATTTTGTGGACAGGCAGCCCGACAGATGGATTTCTGAACTTGAGTCATATTCGAAACTGGAAAATTATCCGGGACCGGAAATTTCAAACTTACCAAAGGTTGCTAAGTGGCTTCAGGAAAATAAGCCCGGGAAGACTGTTTTCGGTATCATGCATGGCGACTTTCATTTAGCAAATATGTTGTTTGACTATAATTCTCCCAGACTTTTGGCGGCAGTGGATTGGGAGATGTCAACCGTGGGCGATCCACTTTTGGATTTAGGATGGCTGATTGCGACTTGGCCAAGTGAAGGGGGAATTAAATACGGTCCGGCTATGGCACTCACTTCGGTAGACGGATTTTGTACTCCCGATGAATTAATTGCCGCCTATGGTTCCATGACCGGATTTGATCTCACCTATATAAATTGGTACGTAGTTCTGGCGTGCTTTAAGCTTGGAATAATTTTAGAGGGAACATACGCAAGGGCATTTGCTAAAAAAGCGGATAGGTCTGTCGGAGAACTTTTGCATACAATTACACTGGAACTTTTTAATCTGGCGGAAAAGTATTTATAACATTTTAAATAAAGCAGTAATTTAAGGAGGAATAAAAATGGCAATTGATTTTACTCTTGATGAGAAAGTCGAAAAAATACGGCAGAAAGTCAGGGATTTTATGGAAAAAAGCGTAATTCCGGCGGTTTCTGATTTTGATGATGAAGAGAAGCTATTAAAAAGACAAGACTACATCCTGACTATTCTGGATTTAAGGGAGCAAGCTAAAAAAGAAGGGCTGTGGCTGCCGCATATGCCCAAAGAGTTCGGAGGGCTGGGATTGAGTCACGTTGAGATGGCTATGGTGCAGGCTGAGGCCGGACGGACACGGTTGGGACCCTGGATTTTAAATTGCCAGGCACCCGATGAGGGCAATATGCATACGCTTTATCATTGGGGAACCGATGAACAAAAAGAGAAATATCTTCGTCCGCTCTGTGAAGGAAATATGATGTCCTGTTTTGCGATGACTGAACCTGAAGTCGCCGGCAGCGACCCGACACTTATTAAAACCACAGCGGTTCAAGACGGAGACGAATGGGTAATAAACGGGCATAAGTGGTTTATCTCAAATGCTCGACGTGCAAGTTTTGCAATCGTTATTGCCAGAACCGAAATGGATGTTGAGCCGGGATTCAGGGGTGCCAACACCGCATTTATTGTTGAGACCTCTGCTAAGGGTTGGAATGAGGTCCGAGAGATTGAAACGATGCACGGGTCAACCGGACACTCGGAGATTCTCCTTGAAGATATCAGGGTTCCAGATAGTGCCATTTTAGGAGGGCGCGGAAATGGACATCGTCTCGGTCAGTATCGTTTGGGACCTGCAAGATTGGCTCACTGTATGAGATGGCTGGCTCAGGCAGAAGTTGCCTTAGATATGATGATCGACAGATCCATAAACAGATATTCCCACGGCTCATATTTGGCCGAAAAACAGGGAATACAGTGGTTAATAGCAGATTCGGCCATGGAGATATATCAATGCAAATTGATGATTTTGCACGCTGCTTATAAAATTGACAGGCAGGAAGACTTTAAGACTGAAGTATCGATGGCAAAACACTTTGTTGCAAACTCTTTAAATAGAATTGTCGATCGTGCTATTCAGGTTCACGGTGCCCTGGGGTACTCTACCGATACTCCTTTAGCCACAATGTTTCAGCATGCCAGATGGGCCAGATTAGCCGACGGTGCCGACGAGATTCATCAATGGAGAATTGCAGATAGAGTCATATCGCTATATAGGGATACAAATGCTGCAGGTGCAAAACTCGGCGATTTACCACTGTAGTATTTATAAAAGATACAAAAAAGGAGAAAAATGAGCGGAAAATATGAAGGCAAAGTCGCAGTTGTTACGGGCGGCGCCAAAGGTATCGGTCGGGCTGTAGCCTCTAGACTTGCATCTAACGGTGCTTCGGTAGTGATTGGCGACATCGACGATGATCTGGGAACCTCCACCGCCGCTGAAATAAACGCACGATTTATTCACTGTGATGTGGCAGTTGAAAAAGACAGTGCTGATTTAATGCAATTTACAGTAGACACTTTTGGGAGTTTAGATATTGTACACTTAAATGCCGGCATCGCAAGCGGGGTAACATTTGGTGCGGCAAATACTATTGCTGCTTACAAGAAAATTGCTTCCATCAACTTAGATGGAGTGGTATATGGAATGGATGCCGCGATTACTCAAATGCTTAAGTTGAATGGAGGGAAAATTATAGCTACTGCTTCGATAGCCGGACTGATGGGATTGTCGCTGGATCCATTTTATACGATAACAAAGCACGGTGTGGTGGGTCTTGTAAGAGCAGTCGGTCCAAACTATTTAAACGAAACAAGGATCGAAATAAACGCACTTTGTCCTTCTTTTGTAGATACAGATATTATCGCAATGGCTAAGGAGTTTTTGGTGCAGGCCAATTTTCCGATACTGGATGTATCGGATGTGGCAGATACCTTTGAGATGATATTAGAGTCCGATCAAAGTGGGAACTGTTGGTATGTCATTCCGGGAAGAATCAGCGAACCGTTTCAATTTAGAAATATACCCGGACCGTCCAATTAGACAACATCTTTAAAATTTTCAACGTATTTAACTGCTTTGAAATAGGTTACATCCCAAATTTGTAGCAGTTTTTGTATATAGTTGAAATATGCCGACTGTATATAAGGTTAACTATGGTTCTCAGAGTCTTAGTGTCCTTGTCGATTTAATTAACGATTTTAAAAACGAAAATCCTTTCGCAAGCGTGAAGGTTGTGGTGGATTCAAAGCCGAAAGCACTCTACCTACGGCATAGTCTTCTTAGAACTTTTGAAGTGAATGGGAGCGACAAACAAAGAGGATTATTAAATATCACCTTCGAAGACTTTGAAAGTTTTTATAGTCAAGTGCTGTCAACTGGCAATAAGGTTGCCTCAAGTCTGTTGGTGGATGCAGTAATTTGGAATTGTCTTAATTCGGATCCCGGTTCATATTTCTACGGCTTTAGAGAACACCTCCCCACTCGCAACAAATTAGCCGGTATCTTAGCTGAGCTTGACTCAAGCACAAAGTTTTATGAATTCTTAAACCAAAATTTTACAAATTCAACAGAACGGACATTTGACAAGAAAACCGCAAGCTTAATTTCTTTATATAGAGGAGTTGTTTCACAGTTGTTGCAGCTGGGATATACATTAACTAAATTTGCCTCTTTAAATAGCCAAAGTCTAAATCCCGAAGCTTTTGAAGAAGTTACTTTATTTCCCCCCGCTATTTTCTATCTACCGGAGTTACTGGGGCAAAATTCCATGACACGATTGATTGATCTACTGACTAAAATTCCGACCCACATTAGACCGAATTTTAAATTTATCGTCGGAAGCTCTCCTGTGTCCGAAGTTGAAGAATATATACATTGCAAAACTCTTAAACCAATTTGTAGCATTTACGATGATGAAAATTCCGATAAAGAAGATTTAATATTATCTGATCTGTACAAGGGAGGATCTCTTAAATCAGATTTGCCTGACTTCAAATTTATAATTACTTCGGATATAGCAACTGAAGTTACGGCGTTAAATTATGAGATATGTTCGGATTTGATGTCGGGTTATACCCCGTATGATTTAGCCGTCATGGCCCAGGACGAACTATACGGAAGAACGATATTACAGGCTTTGGCTAGGTCTCAAATTGCATGTAACGGATATATAAGAACTAAGATGTCTGATTCATATACCGGGATGGTTTTGGATCGATTTGTGGTTTACATTGAAAGCGGGTATAAGGGGTTTGAGCTTTGGGAACTGCTTTCTGTTTTAGGAAGCGGAGTTTTTGATAAAATATTCGGTTCAAATACCGAAGAATCTTTGAACATTAGATCTGCTTTGAATTCGAATACCAATATTAACCCCGAATCAGTTTATGCGACTTATGAAAATTTGGAAAAATTTAAAACCGAAGTTGCCGAAATTGATACAGTCGAAAGTTGGAGCCAAGCGATTGAATGGCTCAAGCGGTTTAGGGATCGCTTTTTTGGACAATACATTGATGATTCTAAACAGTTTTCAACACCTCAGCAGTTAAATGCTTTACATAGTCTGAATAACTTTTTAAAGGATTTGGAACAGCTGGACTCAAGAATTTTTGAGGCTTCTAAATTACACGTCCTACAGGTTCTTAGAAATTTTCTGTCGCAAAACTGGTCGGCCATTCCGGTGACAGGAAACGGTGTTCAGATAAATTATCTAAGCGGATCAGGTGGAGTTTCAGCAAGTATGTTTTATGTCACCAATTTTGTAGAAGGGAACGTACCTTCTATAAATTCGGATGATATAATGCTTCCGCCGTTACTGTCAGAATTAATTGTGGAAGATTCCAGAACTAAGACTTTAAACCAATATCTTTTAATGGAAAGTGCAGTTCGATCGTGTAAAACTGTCAAGTTTTTTTGCTCGCTGAATAAATTGACTTCAGGAAAAAGTAGCGTTATATCCAGATTTATGCTTTCTTATATGGGTGAGATGCAAGGGGTTCAAGAAAAGTCAGACGTTAACTACAGCATTTTAACAAGTGAGATATATCGACTCGAAGAAAAACCATACGTTAATAAGTATAAATCATATTACAATTTTTTGATTAGAAACTTAGATAAATGGTTAAACGAAGGTGACGCATTAAAAAGTTCATATGCAAAAAACCCTGGTATGATTACAGAATCTCCGGAAATTGAATTTTTCAAACACGCGTCTTTCAGGGTAGATCCCTATGCTTTAACATCCGATACCTCAGTGCTATTTGAAAATAATTATAAATTAAAAAAATTGAATATGACTGAGCGGTTGGACAAGCCAATTCTAAATAATTCTTTTGTGCTTACATTTTATAAATTAAAGGATTACCTGTATTGCCCTAAAAAGTATTTTTACTCAAACGTATTAAAGCTCAAACAGCCTACCGTCGGTGTGAGCCCACTGTCTCCTCTGGATAAAGGCAACGCATTAGCTAAAGCCATGCAGTATTTCAACAAGAAGTTAGCCAACAATTTGAACAATGTCGATGATTGGCTAACCGGTTCAGATAAGGCCAACCGCCTTTTAAGAAAGACCATAGAAGAATATATTGGCGTTTTTAAATTACCGGAATTGGATGAATATGAAAAGGCCGTCCTAGAAGACCAGACCGAAGCCTTAATGAAATTTTTAGGGTATCAGCTTGTTGAGTTAAAGCAATGTCTTGATGATGGATTACATGCCATTGAATCCGAAAAGGATATAGAAATAAATTTTGAGCTTGGAGACAAAAGCTTTAAAGTAAATGGAAGAATTGACAGATATGACCTTTTAAAACCACATTTTGCAATTATTAGAGATTATAAGTCGACAACAAAAGTGACAAGTGTGAACAATAAATTTGCAACTCCGGCCAAAAGACTCTCACTTGTGACTTATTTTGAAAACCCCGATATATTACAGAATCTGTTTTATGGATGGTTACTATATCGAACTCAACCGGTAGATCCAAGTAAAGTTCGTTTCAGCTATGAGTTTCCTTTTCTTACGCCGATTAATTCCGTAAATGGTGATTTAAACGAATCTATTATGCAAGACGTTACGAATTTGGTAAGCACTACCATTGAGGGAATATTGGCAAATGAATTTCCGGCCTTACCTCTCTCAAAGTTAGGAAATGAGAGCGGTAATGATAAAAAATGTGAATTTTGCAGTTTTGCAAACATCTGTAAAGACAAGAGTAACCCCAACTGGAAGGTGAAATATCTTGATTCTAAAATAGGCCAACTTAACCACAACAGCGTAACGGAATTCAGGAATGGGTGACAAATTGAATTTGAACGACAGTGATACTCGAAAACGGCTTGTAAATGAACTAAATTATTCCTTTTTTGTGGAAGCCGGAGCCGGAGCGGGGAAAACTACCACATTAATTAGTCGAATTGTTTCTATAGTAATGGCAGGAGTTGCAAAGCCGGAAGAGATTGTAGCCATTACTTTTACCGAAGCCGCCGCAGGTGAACTTAAAGAAAAACTGTTTGGTCTTTTACAGGTTAAATATAGAGAATCAGAACTTACTCTATCAGAGAAAGAAAATCTAAAATACGCTATAGATCATATTGAAGATTTTGTATTAAGTACTATTCATGGATTTGCCTATCAAATACTTTCCAGATATTCTACTGAAGCCAATATCCCATTTTCCTTTAAGGTCATAAGTAATGATTATGAAATTTATCGGCTCTATGAAGAGATTGACTTTAATATTAAGCAGCATCATACAGAGTTTCTTGCGGTAATCCAAAGAGCTTATGACTTAGGCGATACTAATGTTGCCAACTGGATATTGGGGCTAATCAATTTACTGTCAAAAAAAGACTTGCAAAATGTAAATTCCGCAGTTGTACATAAATATCTTTTAAAAACCGTAGATGATATATTAATAAACATCGGAAATGTAAAGAAACTAATTGGGTCGTGCAAGGATCACTCAGACTCTCTTTTTGAAAAGACAGAGTTGATTTTGAATGAAATAGATGATCTAAATTTGCCCGATAGAAACTTTGATACAGAAGAAACCAATCCAATTCAAATTTATTCTAAATTTGCCCGACTTGGTTCGATAAAAATGGCAGTCGGTAATTCCGGATTAAAGAATAATTGGCCCGGCGACAGTAAACCTCAAATTAATTCCGAGGTCAAGGCTCTTAAATCTAATATTGAAAGTTTTAAGTCATATCTTTTTAAGTTACTGGTTTATGAGGTTGTAAATAAACTAGTTGAACTTCATCAGAACTTGCTTTCAGAAGGGTTTCTTAACTTTGATGATCTCCTTAGTTGCTCGGTAAGGCTTTTAAAAGAAGTTGATTGGGTTAGACGAGACATTGGGCGGCAGTTTAAATATCTTGCCGTAGATGAATATCAAGATACCGATGATTTGCAGACGGGGCTCTTAGATTTAATTATCAAGGGCGCAAAAGAGGCAAACAATGACTTGAAACTGTTTTATGTAGGCGATCCAAAACAGTCTATTTATGCATTCAGAAATGCAAATTTGGCTCTATATCATTTGACCAGAAAACAATTTACTGAAAATTTAAAAGATTACGATAAATGTGAAGAAGCAACTTTGGTATCTAATTTCAGATCACAGGAGCCTATAATAAATTGGGTAAATCACCATATAAACGAACTGTTTTCGTTGGATTCCAATTTCACCGATATAAAGAACTTAGTTTCTACAAAGCCACCGCATGTAATTAGCGAATTTAAGGACAATTCGGTACGGAAAGTTTTCTATTTGACTTATAAAGAAACAGATCCCGTCGAGACAATTTCATCTGATCATAAGGATATCTCCATAAATACGACCAAAAAAGAAGCCAAATCAAAAGTGAAAGTAGGTACGCTTAGAAAATATAGTTCCGAATCAATAGCCAGAACAATCCGGTATCTGGTAGACAATAAAGTGAAACTGAACCCAGGATCTGATTCGGTTTTATATTCTGACATAGCAATTATAGTTCCGTCCCGCACCTCCGTACCCCAGATTGCCTCAGCTCTTGAGGCATATTCAATACCGATCAAATATGAATTAAAGAATGATATATTTCAGTCATCAATAATTAAATCAGTTATCCACCTTTTGAAGGTGATATTGGATCCGGTTGACTTAATCTCATGGACGGGACTCTTGCAGGATCTTCCAAATTGCTTAAGTGAATCAGAACTATATAACTTTATCGATAAATTTAACGGAACTAAAAATGTTGAATCTGATCCAAACTTATCAGATAATAAGATTATTCGACTAGTTCTTTACTATAACGAACTGTGTCAAAGATTACCTTTTGACCAAGTGTTTGATGAGATTTTGGAAACTTTTTATATATCAGTTTCCGCATTGTTTTATCCTAGATATCGATTTGAAATTAACAAGTTAAATAATTTTATTTACCTAATTTATGAATTTGTTCAATCCGGAAATCCCACTTTGGCGAGGTTGTTGAACTGGATTGATTACCTTAGAGCAAATTCAGCCAGTTTCGAGGATGCGTTAATTTTAGAAGATGATTATGATGCGGTGAGACTTGTTACCATACATGCTGCTAAAGGTCTTGAATACGGAGTCGTATTTTTAAGCGGACTAAAAAATCTAGAATCAACTTCAGAGAAGAGTCCATTGGCTGAATGTTGCCTTGGGGAAAACGGAGAATATAATGTTGAGGTGCAACTCAACAAAGACGTAAATACTAAATTGCTAAGTCAAAATGAAATAGACTTTGAGGCAATACGGAAGCTTTATGTTGCCGCTACGAGGGCTAAAGATCTGTTGTTTTTAGATTTTGCCGACTGCTTTCAATTATTATCAGATGAGACCGATGAGACAAAGACCGTATCGAAACAGTTAACCGAGATTGACTCGGAGCTGAAGTCAATAAGTATCATCAGCCAACTTTATAATTCGATTTCCCCCGAAGAACTTTCGACAGGCGACGTTGAAAAGCTTTTGGGTGATTTTCGGCCTTTAGGTATTGATACTGTTTTGAGCGAAAATACTAATATCGATGCCCGTAATGTTCTAACTCAAGTCGCTCAGCGAAAATCGGAGATAGATTGTCACCTTGATGATAATCGAATTGTAACTCCCAGTAAGTTAAATAGAAAACTTACGCTGGCTGGAATTGCAAATTCTATTGAAGATAATAAATTAGATTTCGCAACTTTGATCCCTGTTTCTTCAAGAGGATTGATGGGAACCAGTATCGGGACTGCAGTACATAAAGTCCTGGAGACGTTGGATTTCTCAAAATTATATGCAATGCCGACAAATGACTCTCAAAATTATGTTGATCGTGCAGTATCAGCAGCTGTTGTTGAATTTAAGATAGAAACTCAAAAAAGTACCGTATTAAAGATGGTAAATAATGCGTTGCAATCAGAAACCATATCTAAGGCGATGCAATGCAAACACTATAAAGAGACATACATAGGATTGCCTATTTTAACTCCTCAAGGAAGAAGAGTTCTGCTTGAAGGCTATGTAGATCTCTTAATTGAGACCGATGATGGTTTGACCGTAGTGGACTTTAAGACGACAGGTTTAACGGACGAAGCCGATTTTGAGGGTCTCACTGAAGATTATGAACCTCAAGGTCTTGCTTATGCTTATGGGGTGGGCGTGCTTACAGGTAAACGGATTGTAGATGTAGTATTCTTAATACTAAATAATAATGGTTGGCGTGAGATTAAGATAAGTTTGAATGGCCTACATGATAGAATAGTTAATTTTCCATTACTTTTAGAATCATATTTGTAAGAAAAAGATTTTGCGATAAGTTTGGAACTCCCGAATTTGCTAAAGCCGAAATAAAATTGCTGTTCTTCCATCGTCTGATGTCGAAATCGAACTGGTGCTTGACAAGTCAAAGTCAATTTAAGACATGAAAATTATCATAGAAATTCGGTAGCAATATTTATTTGCATGTAGAAATTATAAGTATCAGCGTCAAGCCTTTGTGAAAATTGAATATTTAGATTATGATTACAAATAATTAAATTTGTTCAGCGACCAGATTAATGATGATATAAAGACAAATTCGACAAAATCTTTTTTTAATTCATATCTAGATAAGGGCAAACGAAATGCAACGATATAGCAACGCCAAATTAGCCGAAATAATTCTGTCACTGGGAGAGAGGTTTTGCGAAATATTTGCTTTTTTTGGATTAAAGACTTTGGCGATGTATATGGCTGGAATTAGTGCAGATGTTACTGCATATCACAATCCGGGGACTTTTAGATCAATGAAGTTAGAAAATTCTTTGACTAAAATTGCAAAGAGCAATTATGCAGAAGGTGTGGAACCAGTTAACTTTCCTCACAACCGTCGAACGAATCTTAGAATTTTGCACGTTATTACAAGAGCTAATCCTCACGGAGGGCACTTTTTATGGATTCAGCGCATCTGTAAAATAGATGTCACAAATAGTCATTCGGTAGTCCTGACTTCGGGTAATTCGAATTGTATTCCAGCTGAATTTGAAAATGCTATTAATAGTTCGGGAGGCTCTATAATTTCTTTGGGTAAGCATAGTATTTCATTATTTGCTGCGTCCCAAAAACTAAAAAGATTATCCAGTAACTTTGATGTTGTTGTTGTTAGCGCACATCCGGGAGACACTATTCCCTTGGTTGCGTTTGCAAACAAGGACATTT
>DAIDJA010000014.1:2523-13020 GCA_027451605.1 Acidimicrobiales bacterium | reverse complement strand
GGGAGATGTCTCAGTTGTACCCCTTAGAAGCTCGTCTGTAGATGTGGTTATTTCTACAATGGCACTCATGCTGTTTGACCCACTTGAGAGAGTACTCTTTGAAATTAATCGTATACTAAAACCGGGTGGTATTGGTTTCATTTTGTTACCTTCATCGGGACCACTTAGTGCAGGTGATCTGTCAAAATATTCTCGGTTGCTTCTAGCTGCAAAACTGAAAAGGCTTGACTATCCCAATGACGTAGCCATACAACGAATAAGTCCAATTCTCTCAAGTTACAATTTTGAGATATTATCTGACGAAAAGCTGAGATTCTCCTTCTTGGTAAAAAACGCTGATTTGGCGAGAACATTTATTGACTCGCTTTACCTTCCAACAGTCGAGAGTGAAAATTATGAGAAACTGATTAAACTTTCAAGTAAATGGATAGGGAAAAGCCTCGGGATTCCTCTCAGGCGAATTTATTTCATAAAAAAATATTGATCAGATTTAAATTTTGATTTTATTTGATATGAATTTGATGGAATATTTTCTCCAAATGCATACTTTTAAAGTTGTAAAGGCAAAACAAATTTGCTGAATATATTTATTCAAACCTTGCAGTCAAAGAGCCGACATTATTCAAATACCTGTGCTTAATGACCAAATTTAAGAAGGAGGCCATCTTTGAAAGACATATCGGGCTCAATATCTGCAACAAGCGCGTCCAATACCTATGATACAAATGACTCAGATTCACATCACCAAAGTCCATTAGGAGGCAAGCAACTTAAATTTGTCAGATCAGTGGCGCTTTCAGTTGGAATTCAGGGTCCGGTGGCCGGAGTAATTGTTGGGCCCGCCGTACTTGCAAGTATCGTCGGAGGGTCCGGCGCACTTGCTTATTTATTGGGATTAATAGCGATGGCATTTGTTGCATATGCCTTTGTAATATTCTCAAAACGTTTTAATACATCAAGTTCAGTTTATGCCTTTAATTCAGTCGCATTGGGACCCAGCTACGGATTCATTTCTGCCTGGATTTTGCTTCTGGTTTATCTTTCGTTTGCCGCAGGTGTATATGCCTCCACTGCAGATATAGCTCAAACCTTCTTGAGTTCATTTGGAATTGATATAAATTGGGTGCTAATTGCCCTGGTGGGATTTGTTTTGACAATGATTTTTGCCTATCGTTCTATAAGAATTTCCACTATGGTTATTTTTGTCTGCGAAGGTGTTGCTATTGCCTTACTAAGCATCGTAGGAATAGCAGTAATGGTCAAAGGTGGCTATCATCATCATGTGTTTTCTGATTCTCCATTTTTATTGCACGGAATAAGTATGTCAGTATTAGGCTTAGGTGTTGTAAATGCATTTAGTGCCTTTAGTGGTTTTGAAGGCGCTACAACTCTCGGAGAAGAGACAAAGAAATCTACAAAATACATTCCGCTGGCCGTCGGAATTTCTTTGGTGGCTTCGGCTTTTATCTATATTATATTTACCTTTATTGCAAATAATGCCTACCCGAACCCAGGATCGCTCGCGAAGGATCCGGCACCATTTGTACATTTAGCTCAAATATATCTAAGTCCGTTTATGGGTAATGTCGTAAATTTTGCCGGAATAATAAGTGCATTTGGAGCGCAACTTGCCTGTATAAATGCGGCAAATAGATTGCTTTACTCAGCAGGCAGAGATTTTGGCTCTAAAAATAAGCTTTCATTTTTAAAACTTACCCACAAAAAATTTAATTCGCCCATTGGCGCCCTGGTAATCTCAGGTAGCTTGACCTTAATTGCTCTATTGTCATTTAGCTTTGAAAAAACCCCGATTGAGGCACTTATCGTCATCGTCCAATACGGCGCATATCTGATTATTGTCGCATACCTAATGACAGTCATTGCTGCATTAAAATTCGTGAATTCCAAACATTTCAGTTTGATCAAGTCCGCTATTCTTATAGCCGGAATACTTATACTTGGCTTCGTCTTATATGATACTTTCCATCCCTTTCCGGCTGCACCTTATTCTTGGGATGTTTGGGCCGCAATATTATCTATCGTTGTTGGCATCGTTTTAGTTCTGAAAAAATCTGTCAGGACTAAATTGAAAGGCTCTGTTCTTTTGACAGAACTCAATGGGCAGTAAAGTGCCGGTAGTACGGTTATTCTCTTATTTTCGACAATTTCATAGCTATAACAGCGCGCTGCAAAAAAGTTATAAATACCATTACGGAAAATACCCACAGTATTATATTGGCAGCCCAAGGAATTATACAAATTAACGAATACGCAATTATTGTTTCAGTACCTTCGGCAAGACCATTAGCAAAGTAAAAGGTTCTTTTTCCAGGTGTTTTTGCCTTTGATTCTGATTTCATTGATGAAATGGCCATTAACGTCATCCCCGACAAATAATATGACAGAAATAGCACGGCGAGAGCAACTCCTTGGCTTGGCATTGCAATAGCAAGCCCCACCAAATACCCTCCGTAAATCGAGAAATCTGCAAGTAGATCCAATAGACCACCAATCGGAGATCTATTACCGGATCTGGCAATCGGACCATCAAGTCCATCAAGAACACGATTAATTAACCAAAATATCAGGCTTAACCAAAAAAACCTTTGGCTCACAAAAATAATTGCGGCGACGCCAAAAAGCCATCCCAATAACGTTACGAAATCGGCAGGAATGCCCAGATGAGCAAAAAATTTTCCAACCCTGTCTAACTTCGGATCAAGAACTTTTCTGACCTTATAATCCAGCATATTTGAACATTTCAGCTTCTATGACCGAGATACGGCATTCGCCGGATTAGATTCGTCGCTATTGACAGATCTTTTATTAAGTGGCAACAAATTAACTAGAACCTTATTTTCCTTCTTGTCCAATACTGAATGCTGTACGCAAGCGGGAACTACCGTGCCCAATTCTGGATGAGCCATCGCATATGAGCAAGCCGCGAGTCTTTCCTGGGTCTCCTTGATTATCGGATCATCGCTTTGAACACCCTGATTCATTAAATCCCACGCCTTATCCACCAAATCCTCATTCATGAAACGATGCATTACAAAGGTCATGGGATAGATACCGTCTAAGATGACAGCCCTGATTCCTCCAACCTTTTTTAGTTTTCTAAGTAGCCATGAAATCGCAACAAAAATAATAGTTGGGTTCTTAACGGCTAAAGTTGTTAATTTAGGTAAAAGCGACCACAAAGGAGCATTAAAATGCACTCCTCCAAATGTATTTAAATAGAGATCCCTTGCTTTTACATCTTTATCATCATTCCCATCGATATAAGGAAACCATTTTTCGCCAACGTAAAACCCCCATGCCGTCCGATTGCATCTGGTATCTCCAACCTGCAAAACTTTATAGTCTAACTTAGCTCCGGCTCCCTCTTCTATTAGTTCCCAAATTCTGTCTGGATCCAGTGTATTAAAGTCTTGCTTCCATTTTTTTTCGTCTCCGACAAAAGCAGCCGGTTGAAATGAAAACATCGAATATCCAAAAAATCTGCAACGCTCAATTACACCGGGAATCTGATCGACGTTTGAGGGAACAACCGTCATGTTATGCGCTAAAAAAAATTTAACTCCGTGAGATTTCTTCAGTGAATGAAATATATCGGCAAATCGCTTTCGATATTCGTCCAAATCAGCTTCAATCTGCGTCCTTCTAAGACCCCTGCGGCCAATCATTGTTGTGTCAAAATGGGCAGCAAATGAAATTCGTTTGAATCGGCGATTGCCATCCGGCAAAAGAGCTACCTTTTTAATATATTCTGGATCAACATCACCATGGGTAAAGCTCATAGGTTCTCGACCATATCTTCTCATTATCTCGATTGCTTTTGAATGATCTTCCGGACTCAGCAAAGAAACTTCTCCACCGATTAGTTGGGCATGTGCATAGCTGGCTCGGTTCTGCCATAAAAACTTCATCTGTTTTTCAATTTCAGACAACGTATGGGGTCCGTCAATTCGAATACGATTTGCCTCTTCGGAGTGATAGCACGGTCTGCAGGCAAAATTGCATTTCGGAAATACACCATGTGTACCCTCACAACCTATCCCCACTTTACCTAATGTTTGACCCGGAACTTTAACATGATGGGGAAGCTCTTGATTGCGCCTATCGATAGCAGCTTTGGTATGTTCATCAACTGGCTTGAAGAGATTTCTAATTTCTTCTATAAAACTAGAACTATTAACATTCACCCTTCTATAGTTCAAATTTTTACCTAAATGATTTTGAAAAGTGAGCTTCATCGCTACTCCTTTTCAGGTAGGCTTATATTAATAGCGAACCTTCTTAACCGTTCTACGGCCAATTGCCTTTCATTGCTATCAGATTCAGCGATAGCGGCGGTCGCCAGCGCTTTTTTTATCCGAGAATAAGACTCGTATTTCATCCCGCATTTTAGACAGAGATCAAGATGTTTGCTCACCCGGACAGCCAATTCAGGAGTCAACTCACTATCCAAATAACTTTGAAGCTTTTTACTGACCTTTTGACATTCGTTCATTTCGGATATTTTTTGTATTAACTTCGACATTCAATCATCCTTTCGTTCCTATGCCCTTATTTATCAAGTTATTTTTAATACGATTTCGGCCTCGATGAAGTCTGGACATTACTGTTCCAACCGGAATATTAAGTGCAGCGGCAGTTTCGTCGTATGTTAAACCGTCCATGTCAACGAATTGAATTACTACTTTCATGGCATGCGGAAGGGTATTCATCGCAGATCTTACCGCCTGAACAAAAAGTGAATCCTCGGCGGCTGTTTCGGTAGATTTTGACGAAAATTCCTGAGCGACTTGCGAAAGGTCACCATCTCTCAGGAGTTCAGGCCTTTTTTTTCTGCCCCTTTTCATGTTGGCATTTTTCATAATTGTAAAAATCCAAGCTTTAAAATATCTGCCATCGAACTTATCAAATGCCCTAAATGCTAGCAGGATCGTCTCTTGGACTAAATCTTCGGCATCATGGTAATTCCGGGTCATTGAATAGGCAACACGGAAAAGTATCGGCATTAGCTCATTTAACTCGGATTTAAATTTAACTACAAGTTCATCTTCTTGACGAACCGAATCATTTTCTGATGGTGATTCCATTTTTATTATTTTTTTACGCCCCTCCATGACTTTCCGCCGAACTCACCGAAAAACTGTAACATGGCTTGTCCCACCCCACTGGAATAAGTTGGATATGCATGAGTAGTTAAGGCTATCTTGTAGGGGTATATTTTTGCCTTCATAGCAAGCACCAATTCATGAATCATTTCACCGGCTCGCGGAGCAACAATTGTCGCTCCGACAATTGTACCTCCTGCTACATGTCTGGAAATACTTCGAGGCACGGTTATCACCTTAATAAAGCCATCAAAATCGTCGGCGGCAATTGCCCTATCTATTTCTGTCAATTCCAAATAGGCAACTCTTGCCGATGACGGTACTTGAGATTCAGTATTACCCACCCGTGCTACTTCAGGGTTGGTGAAAGTTACCCACGGAATATTTTTTGAAGAAAATCTCACATATGGAACTTTCGCCATTGCATTTGTCGCTGCAATATATCCCGTACGATATGCGACATGAGTGAACTGAAGGCTCTGACATACGTCGCCTGCCGCATAAATTGATTTAACGGTTGTTTGAAGTTTTGAATCTACCTTGATTTGACCAAACTCGTTTAGATCTACCCCTGATTCTTGCAAACCCAGACCTGCTATAGACGGTCTTCTTCCAAGAGCCATCAAGACACGCTCGGCTGTAAAACTACGACCATCCTCAAGATAAACCATAGTCTGATTCGATTCATCACGGGAAAACTTGACTACTTTTGCGCCTTTTAGTACCGTTACCCCCAAAGCAGACATATGAAATTCAATAATCTCAGACGCATCAGGCTCCTCTTTTGGAATTAATCTATCTGTGCCTTCGATTAACGTTACTTGTGTTTTGAACCGTGCAAATGCTTCGGCCATCTCAACCCCGATGGGTCCGCCGCCAACAATAATTAACGATTTCGGCTGCCTTTCTAAATTAAAGATATTGTCGCTCGTTAGATAGTCGATTTTGTCAATACCGGGAATATTGGGTATCAACGGATTTGCCCCCGTAGCTATTATTATTCTTTTTGCCTTAAGCTTTATTTCATCAATTGATATTTCATGAGGTCCTTTCACGGCTGCATTTCCAAATGCTACCTTAATTCCTTCCTTGTTTAAGGCTACTTCATCTTCTGCCTTAGATACTTTTTGTATAGCCGTCCGTGCCTTCTCATAAGATTCTTCAAAATTTAATCCACTTTTTGCTCCGTCTAAGATTGCCTTGGAAGGGATGCATCCGGTAAACGTACAGTCACCTCCAATACGATCATTTTCGATCAAAATAATTTCGGCTCCCCTCTTTGCTGCACTACGAGCTGCACCGATCCCTGCTGAACCGCCGCCAATAACCGCTATGTCAACAGTTTTTAAAGATCTGCTAGAATAAAATTTATCAGCGTCAATTTTAGTTGAAACGTCATTTTTTTCTAGGGCTGTCATCGTGGAACTCTGGCCCTTGCGTAACCTATCCCAGCGACAATATATGGGATCAGATAATTGAGAATTATTCTTATGCTTAAAATCAGAGATAATCTGCCTGTAAATAGTTCAGAAAAATGATTTGTAATCGTAATTAGGCTACCGACTACAATTGCTACGGGTAGTGAAATCTTCATCGTAGCACCTTTTAGAATTGTTAAAGATATAAATTTCCAACTCTTAATCGAATTGTCATATCCCGATTTACAGAATCCATAATTCTTTTCAGATGCTTTAGAAAACGAGACAAATTGACCGTTAAAACTTTCATTGCCGTTTAGTGATTTCGGTGGCATGGCGTTAGACTTCATATAGATATAAAGCCTTCGAACCCAATTTTTATTCCTAAAATTTACTTAGGTGTATTTAAGACACCAAAAAACAGTGACTGTATTATTAAAGATTTCTAAAAACGACCGATATTTTTGCATCCGGTACATTAGTTATTTAACTGAAAAATAAATTTTAAAAATTTGATTATCGATCAAACTCTTAAAAATACATAGACACTGGTTCAACTAACCGCATCGAACTGACCCGAAGCAACGTCGATCAAATACTGCTATAAAAGTTGGTTGGCTGCTCTCAGAAAAAAATTTTACTAAAAGCAGCTCAAACTTTGGACTCTATTGGTCTAAATACTTTTTTACGGCAATCCCACCAATAGCTGCCAATATCAACAAAATTATAAACTTCTTCATGTGTAATATAGTAGCAATAAATTAACTTGCTTTTCAAAATTATTTTAAAACCAATTAATTTTGGGAACATCTAACTTTGTACAGCCCCTCTTATTGAGTTCGATGAAAATATCGTCAGGGGATGAATACTTTCCTTTACACCAAAAATTGTCCTGATCATTATCGGCGACACTTTCCAAGCACGATAAGATGTCTATAACTTCTAAAAGTTGTATAAGGGTGACCTGCCTGTTGTGACAACCCAGATTTTTTGGCACAACCATATCTAATGTTCGGTATATAAATCTTGCAAGTCCGGCACTTATCGTTACGGTTTTGGCGGAAGCCGAATTTTGTATCCTAAAATCGCGGTTTGTTGAATGTTGATTTAAGTAAAACAACTCAGGAGGAAAAGGTCTGTTGCAAACCTTGTGGCTTGGTTGAAAGCTTGCTTGATTTCTTGGTTTTGGATTATTCATAATCGTCCTTTCAATAACTTAGCCACTATTATTTCAGGACAATCTCAGTCAAACTATATCCGATGAATTTATACCATAAGTAATTTACCCCATTGAGACCCACGATGAGACTTTAACTAAGCTCAAAAAAAGTTAAAGTGACTTTCGAACTAGATCAATATCAGCGGTGACCATCATCCTAATTAATTCTTCAAAACTCACCTGAGGCTCCCACTTAAGTTTGGTTCTTGCCTTAGAGGGGTCTCCCACCAATAGGTCGACTTCGGCCGGTCTCAGGAATCTTTCATCGACTTTCACATAGGTTTCCATATCCAAACCTGCCTGGTCGAAAGCTATTTGGCAGACTTCCTTCACGGAATGAGTTTGCCCGGACGCCACTACATAGTCATCCGGCTCGTCCTGCTGAAGCATCTTCCACATTGCCTGCACGTAGTCTTTTGCATATCCCCAATCTCGCTTGGCATCTAAATTGCCGAGCATAAGGGTCTCTTTCAGTCCGCAGACAATCTGAGCGACACCGTGGGATATTTTTCTGGTAACAAATTCAAGTCCTCTCCTTGGCGACTCGTGATTAAAGAGTATTCCCGAGCTCGCGTGCATATCATAGCTTTCTCTGTAGTTAACCGTGATCCAATGTCCATAAACTTTTGCCACTCCATAAGGACTCCTTGGGTAAAATGGTGTAGTTTCGACTTGAGGAACCTGTAATACTTTGCCGAACATTTCAGACGAGCTAGCCTGATAAAACTTTATCTCCCGATTTGTCATCCTGATGGCATCTAAAAGCCTTGTGACCCCCAATGCAGTAGTTTCTCCCGTCAATACCGGCTGAGACCATGATGTCTGTACAAACGACTGTGCTGCCAGGTTATAAATTTCATCCGGGTTATGTTCCCTAATAATATTAATCATTGATGCTTCATCCAAAAGGTCGGCAGTGACAAAGGTAATTAAGTCTTGAATATGGGCTATCCTCTCGAAATTCAACGTTGAAGACCTTCTCATCATACCTATAACTTCATAACCCTGTTCCAGCAAAAACTCGGCCAAATAAGAACCGTCTTGACCTGTAATTCCTGTAATTAACGCTCTCTTTTTCATTAAAGCTCCTAAACAATTATAAAAAAATCGAATCTAGCTAACTATAGATAATAGTTGTAATTAGCTAATCGCTTTGTATGCGTACCCAATCCCGAAATTTCAGTAACCTCTGAAGTCCGGCTTACGTTTATCCCTAAAGGCTTGAATCCCTTCGGCAGCATCTCTGCTATAACTTACCACACTTAGATTGGACTGCAAAAGCAACAGTGCCTTATCCGCGTCCAAATTTTCAACTGCATAAAAACATTTCTTGCCATAGTTAACGGCTACGGGAGGCGCGTTCAATAAAGGTTCTAGAAATGAGGTCAAAGTATCTTCCAGTTCAGTTTGGGCGCAGAGTCTGTTTATAAATCCGAGGTGGTGCGCTTCCTCAGCTCCGATTCGCCTACCGGTCATCATCAACTCCAATGCGATCTTCGACGGTATACATCTAAGAATTGGGACAGTTATCATAAATGGCCAAAGCCCAACATTTACTTCCGTTGCCCCAAATACTGCCGATTCGGATGCGACCAAAAAGTCGCACGCCAGTGCCAATCCGAAACCACCTGCAACTGCATACCCATTAACCTTTGCGATTATGGGCTTCCCCAGACCCCACATTTTACTGAAAAGCTTGGGTAGTTGTCCTTTTGCTTCATGTTGAAAAATCATCTGTGAATCTCCCGATGAATTCATCATTGAGTTTCCCCCTAAATCAGCGCCTGCACAAAACGCCTTTTCCCCTTCACCTTGGATCACAACCACCTTGACCGCAGAATTTGTATACGCCACATCCATCCCAAAACTCAATAATTCCATCACCTCTAATGTCATGGCATTTCTTGCTTCCGGACGATTAATTGTTAATTTAAGTACAGAGTCGCTAAGTTCGATCTTCAATGAGCCGGAAGTGCCAATTTCTGTTTGTGAAATTTTGTCTGATTTTGTATATTTAGCTAATTCTTCCATTTATACAATTTATTCAATGGTTAGTAATACTTTTTTAATTTAATCAAAAACTTATTAAATTTAGAATCTGAATAATATTGCTTCGAGAAGACCTTCATTGTTGGATACAACCTGATCCATAAAATCCTATTGAAAATCGATTCAGATTCTTGTCGACCTCAGTGGAATTCACTGATTATCCTAAGCAATGCATGCAAAGTAGCAAGTGCTTCTGCGTCCTCTTTCACATAACTTTTTGACACCCCCAATGCATCACCGGTGCCGGAAGAAACAATTACCTTAGCAGAGTAACTTACTTCCGGTTCAACTATGGCTTCTTGAATCCTACACTCTTTAACAAAATTTATAAATTCATTGACTTTAGCGTCACCGAGAGAAGTACCGTTTGCCAAAGTAACAATATTTACTTCGGTGTCCTCGTTTAAAGGAACAGTATCTTTCGAAAATTTATTGTCATAATTGGCATTCTCATTTAAATTTGCATCAATGAGCTCTCTGACTGACTCCAATACGGAGTTTCCGACCGAAATGGATTTTTTTACATTAACTGTTATGCCGTTGCCCTCCAGTGTAATTGCGGTTGGCTTATCAGTTGTTTGATCACCGGTTTTACCAGTCGCAGAGATTAAGCGTATGGACCCGGGGAACATAGCACCAAATACGGCGGTCGGTCTGCCTTTAGATTCTATGGGTAACGGAGGTATTC
>DAIDJA010000014.1:0-2513 GCA_027451605.1 Acidimicrobiales bacterium | reverse complement strand
TAAATTAACCATACCATCAAAATAATGCTGGAATATTTGACGAACTTCTTCTTCTGCCTGCGTGACTAATGTGGCGGGAGTTATCAGTAATTCAGCGCTGATCTTGTCTTCGGACACATTAAAACTTACGCCCAACACTCCTGGAACCTTTCGAATTTGAAGCTCAATCTCATCCATTGACAACACCGCCATAACAACCTCTATAATCTTTAATTATCCCTACTAACCTTAGTTCTTGAAAGCTTATCTTCATATAGCCTGGTATCGGCCAATCCCCAAAGGGCAGCTATCTCAGTTGCTTCAGCCGGAGCCACTGCACTTCCTGCCGATATGGTAACATTTATTTCTTTTAGTGATCTTTTAATTCTCTCAACGACCTGACTTGCGCCGTCGTCTGTGGCATTTGCCAAAACCAAAGCAAACTCGTCTCCGCCTACTCTTGCGACTCGGTCACCACTCCTTAGACAATTGGAAAGCACCTTAGAAACTGCCTTTAATATCCGATCGCCTTCCAAATGACCCTTGGTATCATTTATTTGCTTAAAATCATTTAAATCCATAAGAACTAATGCAAACTGCCAGCCATATCGCCCCGACTGAAAAGTTAAGTTTACAAGAATTTCATCAAACGATCTTCTGTTTAAAAGATTTGTAAGACCGTCATGTCGCGCATCATGCTTAAAATGATCAATATTAAGGGCCATTTCAAATAGCTTTATGATAGCGTTTTGATCAAAGTCCTTTTCCGGCTGAGGGTAAATTCCTATCGGTATTTCCAGCAAACTCACTTCAAACATATTTTGCTCGATTGGTTTTTTCCCCAATCGAAATATTTGACGTCCGAAATTTTCATTTTCTATTACAAGCACAGCATCGATTAATTTAAATTCCTCGGCTATTGCATCAAGACCACTATAAATAAAACTAATGCCCGAATTAGCTTCCGCGAACATCATTACTAGATTTTTGATTAAGTCATACATTTTTGGATCGGGTTATTCAGCTTGGTCAGAGTTTGTTTAGTATAAAATTTATATTACTTTAACTCAAATTTCAAATTAATGCAAATGCCTACGATCTATTTTGAATAAATTAACCCGTCAATTGACTTGATAATATCAAGTTAATTTATGACTTTCCGCATCTAAAGGTTCTAAATTTTAAACCTTAATGACAACTTTCACATAATTTATATATCGTCAAAAACTGAGTTTGATTAACTATAAATTGCCTGAAAGGTTATTGTCATTAGGATAAAAATCTTAAAACCTTACTGCAATATTTTCAGACACTCATAGAAGGTCAATTTTTTTACCAAAACTAAACAAAAATTGCACAACTATTTGTACGCATTAAGGCCGCAATGGTCATTTAATGTTTTTGTGATTGAGTTAATTATTCACACTACAGGATATCGCCCGAAAGTATTTTCATCTGGTCCGGATATTTGGCTCGAAAATACTCAAATATCGGCGCAATTTCTGCCATAAGATTAATTTCCGGATCTACCGATGCGATAAAGCTATTCAAATACAAAAGATTTTTAAAAAATAGTATTAAGGCACTTGGCAACTTTACTTGACGCTTCATAAGGAACCGCACCACTTCACCGACCTGATCTGCTATGTCCGTATAGTGTATGTCATCTGATAGTTTTACCTCATCTTCAAGTTCTTTTGCCAGTTGGTCGATATCAACGCCTTCATCAAAAGCACCGAAGTCCTTTAGCGCATTTAGTTCAACGGAAAAACTGTTCATTCCGATGCCGATCATAAATCTGACCAACGAAGCCCTTTGAGCCAAATCGATCCTTCCGACTATCCCAAAGTCGATAAGTCCCAATCTCCCGTTTTCTTCGGCTAAAACATTCCCGGCATGCAGATCACCGTGAAATACCCCGTACACTAGGGTATGCTCCAAAACGCCTGATATTACTAACTGCACAAGCCTTCTGCGACTCTCCTTTGGTAAAGTGTCCCATTGAAGATTATTATATGGCTTACCTTTCAAACGCTCCATCACAAGAACCTTTCTTCTGACCATATTCACTATTGGTCTCGGAAAGTCAACGAAATTGACTCCTGCATGTTCTGCGGCCAAACCTAACTCCAACATGTTCAAAGCTTCAAGCCTAAAGTCAAGCTCCTGCATAACCAAATTGGCAAACAACTCTACGAACCCGGCTAAATTCGCTTGTTTGGCTACATCAAATTTTTTTTCAGCCAAAAAGGCGATCAGGGCCATTGCCCTCAAGTCCTTCATAAAGCTACGTTTTAAGCCGCGTCTTTGAACCTTAACCACCACTTCCTGACCGTTCTTCAAAACGGCGGTATGTACCTGAGCGATTGAGGCGGCCGCAATCGGCTCTCTCGATATTTCTTTGAATACCTCTGAGATCTTCAAATTCAATTCTTCTTGAATAATAGTGGAAATTGTTAAGAAATCCATGGCGGGAACCTGATCGCGACACCAAGAAAAACTTTCAACAACATCGTCCGGCAGAAGTCCTTTGG
>DAIDJA010000013.1 GCA_027451605.1 Acidimicrobiales bacterium | reverse complement strand
TCCCTCGGGATCACAAATACTGGCGGTTACCTTACCGCCGGTTGCTCCATCCAATTTCGGCAGTACCACGACTATTGAAACTGGGTCGATTCAAGGATATGTTGTTTCGCTAAGTTGCCCTTCGGGGTTGATTTGTTACGGCGTAGGCCAGACCGATGGCCCACGGTCACCACTAATAGTTAAAAGCTCAGACGGAGGATCCACCTGGAGTCAACTGAGCTATGGGAATATTTTGATAACTGCATTAGTGTCGATAGCCTGCGTTTCGACTCTTTTTTGTGATGCGGTTGGCACTGACGATGAAGGTTTCGGGGGAGTAATAATATCTACTTCAAACGGAGGAAATACTTGGACCGAGGTCTATTCCGGTAACCAAAACTTTTACAGTGTTGGTTGTATGACCAATTTGAACTGTATAGCAACGTACAATACTACGGCTGGGAATAATGCCGTTGCCATAGAAACTAACAATAATTTTGCGACCGCTACCGCGATACCCTCAGCGACTTTATTTAATTTTTATAGCAATGGCTGTTTAAACAATCACTGTAATTTTTTGGACAAATCTATAGGTTGCTTCGGACAACATTTTTGTGTTATTTATGGAACATTTACACCTTACCTAAATCCACCTGTTAATTGGTCCTTATTTGACGTAGCGGCGATTACTACCGACGGAGGTAATACTTGGACAGATGTTGTAGGTCCGCCGGGTGTCTATAGGATAGAAGATTTGACGTGCCCGTCAACGACCTCGTGTTTAGTAACTGGCATTAACAGATTATCTCAGCCAGTCATCTGGAATATGACTTTCTCGAATTCAAGTAGGTCCTGGATTACCAGCCAACCGAACATTGCTCCAATCCAAATCGCATCCATAAACAGTCTATTTTGCTATAGCATTTCTATGTGTATCGGGGTAGGAGCAAGTTCTGCAAATATCCCCGAAGTATTTATTACTACAACTTATGGGTTATCTTGGGTAATTCAACCTATATCGAGCTCACTTCCGGCTTTACAAAATTTATGGTGCGCTAATGCCGCCGGTGGAATATGTTTTGCATCTGGAGTCTCTCAGGATCTTTCAACTTCAAATTTCTATGAGATTACATTTTCTAATTCTACTTCGATTTCACCGGCAAGTGACACCGTACCAAATACCCCAAGTCCCCCTTTCTTGAATCAGAACGTCATAGTTGCAGGCGACTCAACTAGTATGGATTGGGGGTGGAATGGTGTCGGTATTATAGGAACTGCTTACAATACTACAACTAATGTAGATTCATTATTTTGCGGTATAATTGCTTTATCAACTCAAGTAATTGGCGGTGTCGATGAGCCCAGTTCTTCAGATTGCATTAATTGGCAAACTCACTATCAGGATCAAATAAATCTCCAAAACACTACAAAAATTGCTGTACTTGGCGTAGGCCGCTGGGATGCACTAACCTGGTTAATGAACGGTCAAGCAGTAGGTTTTGGAAACAGCAGTTTTGATAGTTACTATCAAAACTCGTTAGAGACTGCGATTAATATACTTTCAACTAATGGTGCACATGTCTACGTTTTGTCATCCCCCTATTTTTTGATGGCCACTCAACCAAACGGCACCTTATATAATGGCGACAATAATTACCGGGTATCTATCATGAACCAAATTGATCAACAAGTCGTCAGTAACTCCGGAGGCAAGGCAACATATCTAAATTTGGACAGTGCGGAATGCCCGAATAATACATTTCAACTAGTCGTAAACGGGATAACTGTTCGCACATCAGATGGCATACACCTTACAGTTCAAGGTGATATATATCTTGCAAATTGGCTTTTAAACCAGTTGTATCTTAACCCGTAATACTTATTTTCCCGCCTTAATTTGGCTACAATATAAATTCGGTAGCTCTTTTCTTTGATTTTAACTTTTTAGAAGCTTTGTGAGTTTAGTTTGAAGCTACCTATGCCTGCTTTAAAATTTAAGAGATTAAATCTATAAGTTAATTTTTAATTTATTATCCAATAGGTTGCTAGAATGAATGGCGAACTACTAAGACCTAAAGCCTATTTAGCGTATGCAGAGGACTCTGAAGATACTAAATTCACAAGTGCATTTAGGTCCACATTCATATCATAAACGTGATATCCCCAGGTCGGGCCCAGCGCTTCTGAAAGAGACAGTCTTTGATCATTTGGAATTCGATTTTCGGTAATCTGAAGATAACTTGCTCCATTCTGATATTCACATTGTCCAATCAGATAATTCGGATATGTTACCCACGCCGCCTTGGCATTTGGAACACTACCGGTTTCTTTTAATAGCCCTAAGGTTAGATGGGTTGGGCTTAGTGGCTGCAGAACCGCTGATCCTCCGCTTAAGGCCGATGGGTTTACACATACCACTTCGTCACCAGACAGAGAAGTCCTTCCAAATAGCGAATTTGCCGGGGGCGTGGAAGGAAAACTCGAGTATGCGATCAAACACCCAGTCTGACTCTTAGACTGACAGGTCGGAATATTTTTAAAAGAACCTCCGACCGTTTTGCCTATGGGAACAACCAAATTCCCGCCCAAAAGAATAGCCGATACCAGTCGCTTCCTTAAACTCGGGTTGTTATCAATGACATTTTGAATCAGTTTCGTCAGGATAAAAGATCCTTGCGAGTGACCGAGTAATACAAAACCTCTGTTGTCGTTAAAGTTATGAATATAGTCCTCAAAAGCGCTTAATAAGGATGTGTAAGCTAGCTCTTGATTGGGTTTGGGATTTCCCTGTCCAAACAACCCCCTTAGCGTCACTTGTCGATATATCGGTGCATAAACCTTACAAACTCTGGAAAACATCGAAGCCTGAGCATAAGCTGCAGCCTTTTCGGATGGTCCGATCCGCTCCGCGGCATTACCCGTTGGCTGGGCACTTACCGTGGGATAAACGTAAAAGCAGTCGATGGGAGCATTGTAATCAGGTTTGTAATCGATCGTTGTAACTGTAACGTTATTTGACTTTTTAACGGCCGTGCTCAAACTGGATAGACAGGGGTTGTCCTTAATCTCGGGATTGCACAGCCACATCGTTCCCGATGCGTCGGTATCATTGCTGTTAATCTTAGGAAGTGACATTGAAGTTTTCGCCGTAGCTTGTGAGGTTGGATTCGTCGATGAACAATCCGCAAACAGCACACTCAATATACTCAAAACAATAATTAGCAAAATAAGTCGGGACGGCCTAGCCGTGGGATTTTGAATTGTCATTTTGCTTATTTCCTTTATATAGTTTCCATCCACGAGTTTTGATTTTTTTGCCACTATATTTCCGAGGCTAAATCCAGAGATCCGCTTTCTTTAAGAATTCTAACTAAACCAAGATCTTTATTTTTCGTGAATCTCCCGGGCAGATTTCGATCCCGGACGAGGTTTTCTCGAAGAAGATCTTACCGCAGGATTTTCTCCGTTCTGCTTACGTACGGCGGCCTTATGTAAATCTGCCGTGGCAGCAACCAGATGATCTCCTATCTTTTCGATATCGGGTATCAGCTCCCTACAGCTCTGGAGTCCGAAATACATTGAACCCATGTAGCTCATGACCGTGATATTTAACCCGACTCCTTCAATCAATGGTCCGATTGGATAAGCGGCAAGCATACGGGCACCGCCTGCGTATAACGGGAAGTTAGGACCCGGTACGTTGGAAATAATTAAGTTGAAGATAGGCCGTACCTTATTAGCGATACCTGTGGATGATGCCAATCGAGCCGCCCTAGCTGCAACTGCCGGCGCGGCAAATTCAGTCCAATTCGACAAAGTTTCAGCTCCGATTGCCTTTTCTTGCTCTTTGGCGATTTTTGAATTAACTGACATATCAGCCAAGCGCTTAATGGGATCTTTTTGTAATGTCTCAAGTGACACCAGCATCATCGAGACGCGATTACCCAAGGTACCTTTTTGATCTTCAGTTCTCACAGAAATAGGAATCATTGCTAAGAGATCCTTGTCAGGGAGATCTTTATGTTCAAGCAGATAATTACGTAAAGCCGTTCCGCATATTGTAAGGACCACATCGTTAACCGTTCCGCCGAACACATTTTTAATAAACTTAACGTCTTCAAGTGAAACCTCATTGAAAGAAACCTTTCTATGAGGAGTCAAAGCTCCGTTCATTTTGGTTTTAGGTGCCGAAAACGGTGCGGGCGGTGGCTTTGCAATGCCCGGCATTCGGTTTCTTTGGGACAGACTCAACATGGCATCTACGGTTTGTTTGAATGTTCTGGCAATACTCATGGGATGTTTAGCCAGAGAGTTCAAACCATAAGCAATCAGTTCCAAATCAGACGGGATCCTATCGGGTTTCCAGGGTGGATCTTCTTTTTCGATTTTTCTTATTTCATTGGAAAGATCCAGAAAACTTGCCATGAGTTCGGCGCCTGAAACGCCGTCAATTGCGGCATGATGAATCTTGGTAACCATAGCAATCATTCCGCCCTCGAGACCTTCGACCATGTAAAGTTCCCAAAGCGGTCTGGTTAAATCCAAAGGTCTGCCGACAATATCTGCGGTAAATTCACTCAGCTCCTTAATCGAACCGGGCGACGGAAGAGAAGCTTTTCGTACATGATAGTCCACGTCAAAGTCGGGGTCTTCGATCCATATTGGATGGTGAAGACCAAAAGGTATGTTTAAAACTCTTCTCCTAAAAGGAGGAAGAAGCGGAAGCCTGTCAGTTACGAGCTGCCTAAAGGTTTCAAAGTTATACCCTTTTGGCATGGTCACCGGATCAAAAACAAACGTCCCGCACACGTGATTGTGCATAGAAATCGTTTCCGTTGACAAAAACATCGCATCTAATCCGGTTAGCGGTTGCACCCTAAACTCCTCTGAAAACTATAACAACAGTTTACTTGAATTTTGCAATCCTGTCATAAAGCTAGAATCCTGACACTCATTCCTGGCCTACCATTATTGCCCTTTTGTAATACTTTACCGACATTTGAGGTTTATTTGCCACTCGAACCGAATCCGTCTTGACTTCTAAACGAATTTGACAGTTCATCTAAGGATCCTACCTCAACAAATTCCACTGGCACCATACTCAAAATCAAAAGTTGAGCAATTCGATCCCCTCTTTTTATCTGATAATCGTTTTCCATATCGGTATTTATCATCACAACCCGTATCTCTCCACGATATCCGCTGTCAATAAGACCCGGTGAGTTAACTAAAGTTATCCCATGATTTTTTGCCAACCCCGATCTGGGGATAACTAACCCGAACATATTCACGTGCAACTCAACTATAATTCCACATCCAAGAGTTTGGCGACCGTTAGCTTTTTTTAAAAGTACGTCCTGAGTACTGTAAAGGTCGACAGCCGCATCGCCTCTATTGGCATAATCGGGTTTAGGTAACTCCTTGTCAAGCCGTACAATATTTATTTTCATATGTCATTTGTCCTAATTATTGTCCTAATTTATCAACTAGGTTTTAATTTGTTTATTTTTATTATAGAATCTTATAAATACTTCTTTTGAAAGAACTTTTATGCTTGTTTGGATGGATCTGGAGATGACGGGGCTAAACCCGGACATCGACACCATAATAGAAATTGCAACTATAGTTACCGATGACAATTTAAACATTGTCGCCGAGGGACCTGATTTAGTAATTGCGACTGACTCTGAACTTCTGAATAACATGGAGGACGTGGTAACTACGATGCACTCAAAATCAGGTTTATTAGACGAAGTTAGGTCATCAACTATTACACTGGATGAGGCAAAACAGGCTACTTTGGAGTTTATATCAAAATACGTATCGGAGGGCTCGACGCCGTTGGCCGGAAATTCAATCGGAACCGACAGACGATTTCTTGTAAAATATATGCCTGAAATTGAGAACTACCTCCACTATCGTTCAATTGACGTATCAACCATCAAAGAGTTGTGTAAGAGATGGTATAGGACAGAATTCAAATACCTTCCGAAAAAGGAGACCTCACATCGCGCCCTGGAAGACATTAAAGACTCGATTGATGAGTTAATTTTCTATAAAAACAAGATTTTTCTCGGATCTCAAACAGAGCAAAAGCTTTAATATGTCGCGTTTAAATTCTTAAGTTTTTATAAAAATTTAAGTCTCACTGACATTTGGCTTTGTGTGAATTAAGATTTTAACCGATATTAAATATATAGATAATAGTATCTTGTCGTATATTTTAATTTGGAGTCAAAACACTTAAATTCGCCGATGAAATTAATACTTAAAAAACTTCTGATATTTCTCATTACGGCAATAGTTGCCAGCATATTTGGATTTTTATTTGAACACCTAATTCCGGGAAATCCGGCAGTGGCGATTTTGGGACCGCAGGCAACTCCACACAATGTACAGGTATTGACCGCCAAACTGGGGCTCAACCGACCGCTACCCCAACAGTACTTTACTTGGCTTAAAAATATGTTCACCGGGCACATGGGTCAGGCATATTCCAACGGTATACCCGTAAAGACCTTAATCGCTCAAAACTATGCGGAAACCATTGAACTGATCTTAGGATCTCAAATCATTGCATTTATATTGGCCATTCCGATCGCTTTCAGAGCAGCGTTAAAGCCCAACAAATTGTTCGACAGGGTTACTACGCTAATGTCATTTAGCTTCTATTCATTTCCTCCATTTGTAATCGGACCAATCTTAATCCTTATATTTGCGGTCAAACTTGGCCTGCTTCCGGCTAGCGGTTATGTCGGAATTAGTCAGTCCATAACTCAAAATCTTAAAGATATGGTCCTGCCCATGATTACCTTGGCTCTGGGTTCTTTTGCCCTGTACAGTCAAATACTTCGGACCGAGTTGGTTTCAATCTTAAAGCAGGACTTCGTCTTATTGGCAAAATCTAAAGGGATAGGGAAATACAAGATAATTGTAAGGCATGGCTTTAGACTTTCAAGTTTATCTGTTGCCACAATTTCAGGGCTTCAGATAGGCACTCTGATTACGGGCGCCTTTGTCGTTGAATACATTTTTCAGCTGCCGGGATTGGGTACATTGATCGTAAATTCAATTAACAATAAAGATTATCTGGTGATTCAAGCAGTAAGCGTTTTAGTGGTTATTGCAGTGGCAGTTATAAACACCGCCGTTGATATCTCATATGCCTATTTAGACCCCAGGATACGAAAATGACACTTACCGTGACAGAAAAACCGAACGCGACCCCCGTTGCGAAAAGATCCTCCTCCAAAGGACTTGGCTGGTTCTTTTGGGCCTGTACTTTTTGGGTACTGGCTGTAATTATATTGGCGATTATTGCACCTCTTTTGCCCATTGACAATCCGAATAAAACTTTTGTGTGCCAACCCTTTTCCGGTCCTTCCGGTAGTCATCTATTGGGATGTGACGATCTTGGAAGAGACATTCTTTCCAGAATAATATTCGGCTCCAGAGTCTCTATGTTCGTCGGCATAGTGTCAATCGGAATCGGACTGATTATAGGAGGGTTTTTGGGACTTATCAGCGGCTATAACAACAAAAAATTAGACACGGTTATGAACACAATCGCCAACATAATCATATCCTTCCCTACGCTGATCTTACTTTTGGCCATAGTCGCGGTATTTAATCACTCACTTATAGTTATTACTTTATCGATAAGTTTCATCTCAATACCGCTACTTTTTAGGGTGATAAGATCAGCAACAATTTCAGTTGCCAACAAAGAATTTGTACAAGCGGCAAGGACTATGGGTTCGTCGAGAATTCGTATTGTTTTTGTGGAAATTTTACCGAATATCACCCCAATAATTGTTGTTTACGGATGCCTTGGGATAGGTAGTGCTATCATCGCTGAAGGAACGCTTGCATTTTTAGGGCTGTCAGTCAGCCTTCCGACTCCAAGCTGGGGAAACATGATAGCAGAAGGGGCTCAGTCGTTCCTAAGACGAGACTTTCTTCTTACTCTTTGGCCCTCGATTATGATCATAATGACAGTTGTGTGCTTTAACTTTATATCCCAGAGGCTGGAAGGTAAATTTAACTCCGGGGATGGGGCAATTTAGTGATGGAACCTACCACAGATTCAATATCGGTAGAAAATCTTTCGGTATCCTTTAAGACAGATCGCGGTCTGCTTAAGGCGGTCGACTCCGTCTCTTTTTCTCTGCGAAAAGGGTCAATTCTGGGAATCGTCGGCGAATCCGGCTCCGGAAAGACCGTCCTTTCCAGAACCTTAATTCGATTGTTGCCCGAAACAAATCTCAAAATTGAAGGTTCTATTGACCTTTTCGGAATTAAGGTTACATCCTTAAAACAGCGTCAGCTTAGACATCTATATGGATCATTAGCTTCTATCATTTTTCAAGACCCACTCACGGCGTTAAATCCGGTAATGAAAATTAAAAAACAGATAGCTGAAACTCTCAAAGTTGCCTCAAATCACAATGGTTCAAATATCAAAAAGAGTGTGATTGACCTCCTTGATCGGGTAGGAATTCCCGACCCTAAGTCAAAATCTGAGTCATATCCCCATCAACTTTCCGGCGGACAACGACAACGAGTAATGATTGCATCGGCAATTGCAAATTCTCCCAAACTCCTGATCGCCGATGAACCGACGACCGCGCTGGACGTAACAATACAGCTTCAAATTCTGAAGCTACTTAAAGAGCTTCAGAAGCAAAATGACATGACGCTAATAATGGTTACTCATGATTTGGGTGTTGTCGAATATATATGTGACTATGTTGCCGTTATGTATGCGGGTAAAATTGTCGAGTTCGGAAGAACTGAAGATATTTTATCGAGGCCGCTTATGCCCTATACCCGTGCGCTGATTGATTCAACACCGTCGATACACCGTGACAAGTCTGAGAAGTTAATGCCAATTGAATCAATGATTCCGGATCCTTTCAACCTTCCAAAGGGATGTAGATTTGCCCCACGGTGCAGACACAGTCAGACACGCTGTTTAATCGAATCACCGAGACCTACCCAAGATGCCATAAACACCTCTCACAGTTATTCCTGCTTTTATCCTTTAAAAAATGAGTGGGCAGTATCAAAGGCGAACGAAACTATTGCTACATCCGATGAATAAGTTGGAAATAACGGATAATCTAATGAAAGCTTTTAAACATTTGATAAACGGAATAAATCACGTTGTTAATAAATATACAAAACATAGCAAATTTTAAAGAAATATTATGGCAGGATCAGGAAACGCACATTTAAGGCAAGCTGCAGAACTACTCAAAATTCAGAACCTTAAAGTTGAGTTCGCTACACCTAAAGGCAAGACTGAAATAATTTCAGATTTCTCGATCGACGTGGGGGATTCAGAGGTTCTGGGAGTTGTGGGCGAATCCGGATGCGGAAAATCAACTCTGGCTAAGACAATTGTGCAAATAAATAAAGCCAAGAGCGGATCCATCTTATTTGAGGGAAATGACATTGTCGCACTGTCAAAAACCCAAGCAAAACTAATTAGCAAAGAGATTCAGATGATTTTCCAGGACCCAATTTCATCATTGAACCCCGCCAAAAAAATAAGAAATATCATTTCAGAACCTTTAAAGATTCACAAAGTTGCATTCGATGAGCGTTCCATTAATGAGACGTTATCAAAGGTAGGTCTTGATGCCAATATTGTATTGGATCGAAAGCCGAGGCAGTTTTCCGGAGGTCAATGTCAGAGAATTTCAATAGCAAGAGCGCTGGGTCTTAGCCCAAAGCTACTTATCTGCGATGAACCGGTTTCGGCCTTGGATGTGTCAATTCAAGCCCAAATCCTGAATCTGCTTATCGACATCAAGGACGAATTTAAAATGTCCATGCTCTTTATTTCTCATGATTTATCCGTTATAAAGTACATAGCCGATAGGATAGCCGTAATGTATCTCGGGAAGCTTTGTGAGGTAGGTTCGACTGATCAGGTAATCTTAAAGTCAAGTCATCCCTATACACAGGCTTTAGTAGATTCGGTTTTGGATGTAAACAGTGGTTCTTCCATAAAAACCAGACATAAAATCGAACTAAAAGGCGAAATACCGAGTTTCACCAAACCCCCATCCGGATGCAGGTTTAGGTTACGATGTCCTTTCGCCCAACCTATCTGCGAACAGGACGAACCGCAAATCCGTAAAGTCGGAGAGGACCATTTTGTAGCATGTCATTTCCCAATAATGCAAAATGGCTAAAATCTTCTTTTTTTTGACAAATCTAATATCGAATTTCATGGTAATCGCCTCAAATATTTTTATATTTAACTCCGAATACGTAGAATCTAATTTTTTATCCAAACGATGGGAAAAGGGCATAAATCACAACTAAAATAATGGAGTAGCGCGGGAACGATACGAATCAACGTTACTATTAAATTAAATATGGCCGAAACGAATAAAACAAGAAAACAAAGAAGGTTACAAAAGTCAATTTTCGCCAAGAAATGGGGACGACGAATCATCTGGCTAATTGTAGTTGCTCTGATTGCTACTTCCGTTGCAATTGTCGGACATATAGCTTACTTCTACTATCGATCCGATCACGTAGGGCATCAGTTGTCGATCAAAGAACAGAAGCTTATTACCCAGGTCCAACAAAGTTCCGGCTCTAAAGTGATATCATGTGCCCCTCCGGGTCAGAATGATTCTAGTCCTACTCCGGCAGGACTCTTAACAATTCCGGCAATAGGGCTGCAGAAGGCTCCCGTGGTCCAGGGTACTGACGGTCCGCAGCTAAACGTCGCAATAGGGCACGTAAACACCTCGGTCTGGCCCGGCCAGCCAGGCACTTCTGTTTTATCGGCCCACGACGTTACCTGGTTTAGCCATACTCCCAGTCTTAACCCCGGCGATTTAATTCAATATGAAACTCCGTGCAATATATATACCTTTAAAGTAACATCACATAAGATCGTCTCATCCCAGTCAAGCGTTGTAAACACTTCTAGCCCATCGTTGGTACTCGACACATGTTGGCCCATAAATGCACTTTATCTAACTTCCACGAGGTATCTCACCTTTTCGACTTTTGTTTCCCAAGTTCCAACCTATGCTCCAATTACCACCAAACTTAACGCAGCTAACTCGCTTAACTTGCCTGCCGGTCCACAATTAAGCGCTGCCGCTAAATTCACCTTCCCCTATCTGCCATTCCCGCTGGGAGTACTGTCTTTTGCCGGAAGTCCAAGTCCGTCGTGGGAACAAAGTAATAGCCCCATCAACGCTGAAGTTCCCGTAATTGAAGAATTCTATGATGGAATATATGCCGCACAGCACAATAATCCCGCATGGTTCAGCCAAGTTGCTCCATCGGTACCGTTTAAAGATACGACTGTTATACAAAACTCAAGAAGCCTAGTTTACGAAGGGGACGTCAATCCAACTTTGGTCGTTAAATCAACTAACTTAGTTGGATTCACTATTGCCGGTTATTTGCTGGTGTCAGGGGGAATCGCACCGGGCAAGTACTCCTATACCGTAAGCGGAACCGTAACCGCCAATACACTTTACATTACCTCTTTTACAATGTCTACCGGGAACTGAAATACCAAAGCCATTAAATCAAGCAATAAATTAATTACCAAAGGCATAGACCGCTCTTTCAACCCAATATCTTTTAATACCTCTGATATTCCAAATTTCAAGCTATCGAACCTCTTATCACAACCGGTCAAGATTCAAATTAACCGTCGCCTTGTCATCATCAAACCAAAAAACCGCATTAGTGAAGTGACCAAGCCTGTGGCTAACTAAAATTGCTATGCATGGACCAAAAGCATAAAGTATGTTTTGTTTGCACCGGTAACATCTGCCGCTCTCCGATGGCAGAAGTTATCTTCAAGGAAATGGCACGACCACTTGAATTGAACTGGGAGGCCGACAGTGCCGGCACGGGGTCTTGGCACAGAGGCCAAGACATGGATCGTCGAGCCAGAACAGCTTTAGTGGGGACCGGATTTAACCCTAAGACTCATAGAGCTAAACAATTTATAGAGTCATATTTTTATGACAGGAATCTCATTATTGCATTAGACATGGAACACTATGAAGATTTGATCAGCCTGGACAAACATCGAAATAACGGTAAGGCAAGTTCAAAAATTAAACTCCTGATGGCCTATGCGGACAATTCGCCAACATTGGAAGTGCCCGATCCCTACTATGGGAACGAGGGCGATTTTAAATATGCACTTGGGTTGATAGAAGACGGAGTTCGCGGTCTCATACTAAAGTTATCTAAAATATCCGGCGATGAATGATATAGCCCAAATTAAGGCTATTTTTTTCAAGCTGAAATCGGATTTCAAAGGATTGGTCTCAACGGATGGTGGCAAAAAAGTATTTATAAAATATATGGTTAACCCGCCGATGGGATTTTTTGAAGCCGAGGTAAATAGTTACAAGCTTTTGGAAGCTGTAATACCTAATAACATACCGGCAATCCTGTATTATTCTGAAAATGGGATAGCAACCGAATTCATATCTGCAAAATCAGATTCGGATCGCGACCCAATTAAGTTGGCTACTCTGTTGGTCAAGATACACAAAACAAAACTTCCCGGCTTCGGAGCGAAGTGGCTGGGATTCATCGGACCTTTAGAAATGGATAATACCCACGAAGCCGACTACCGTGATTTTTTTTATATCAACAGGATCGAGCCGTATCTAAAGGTCGCCTACGATAAAGGCCTTTTATCCTTAGACTTGAAAGAACAAATTATATCGGCCGCTGAAGATTTCAAAGGCTCCAACAGACCGATGACTGAACCCTGTCTTGTGCACGGAGATCTTTGGAGCGGAAATATAATATTTTCTGATGAGCCCTATTTAATTGATCCGGCCTGTCACGGAGCTAATCGCGAACTGGATCTGGCAATGATCAAGCTATTTGGGATAAAAAATCAAAACCAATTTTTCAAACACTACAATGATTTATATCCTCCAGAAGATGGTTACGAAAAAAGAGTTTTAATAAATCAATTATTTTACCTTCTTGTACACATTATACTGTTTGGAAAAGGTTACGTCAATTCAATTGAACAAATCCTGGAAAGTTATTTT
>DAIDJA010000012.1 GCA_027451605.1 Acidimicrobiales bacterium | reverse complement strand
AGGTTTCAGGGATTCTTACCTTTGAACCCGCTACACTTTGGTTCGGTTAGCCCCGCATTGGCATTCAACACTTCGGTTTCTTTTGTCACTAATACAAATTGGCAAAATTATGCCGGTGAAACCACAATGTCATATCTGTCACAAATGGTGGCACTTACCGTACAGCAATTTGTCAGCGCGTCTGTGGGAATCGGAGTGTCAATAGCACTTATACGGGGACTTTCCCGAAAAAATAATCCAAACATAGGAAACTTTTGGGTTGATCTGATAAGGGGAGTTCTTTATATTTTACTTCCAATTGCATTTATTGCCGGGCTTATTTTTGTGGGTCAAGGTGCGGTACAAACTTTGGCCGGACCGATGGTCATACACGATGCCTTGAATCACATCAGCCAGGTTATTCCAAGGGGACCCGTGGGTTTTATGGAATCTATCAAAGAATTGGGAACCAACGGAGGAGGGTTTTTCAATGCTAACGGTGCACACCCCTTTGAAAATCCCACGGCATTAACTCTCATCTTGAGCGTATTCTTAATACTCATAATTCCGATAAGCCTTACATATACGTTTGGGAAAATGGTTGGATCGATAAAGCAGGGTTTTGCGCTTTTAATGGCAATGTTCATTATATTTGCAGTTTGCCTGGGCGTCGGCGTATATGCCGAAATGCAACCAAATCCCGCAGTTGCACACGCTCATCTCGTAAGACAATCTAACGGAAATATGGTAGGTAAAGAGACCCGGTTTGGCGTTAAAGACACAACCTTATATAATGTGACTTCAACTCAGACTTCCACCGGTTCGGTTGCCGGCGCCAGTGATTCTTTTACCCCCATTGGTGGACTTGTATTGCTTACCGGAATGATGCTGGGAGAAGTTAGTCCAGGGGGGGTAGGTAGCGGTCTGTACACTATTTTGCTATTTGCCATGATAGCAGTATTCATCGGGGGTCTTATGATCGGACGAACACCGGAATATTTAGGAAAGAAGATACAAGCCAAAGAGGTGAAACTTGCGGCAATCGGCGTACTTATTATGCCAATTACTGTACTAGTGTTAACGGCAATTGCAGTTAGCGTCAAAGCGGGAATAAGCGGTCCTTCCAATATTGGGCCTCACGGATTTAGTGAAATCCTTTATGCCTTCACCTCACAGGGTAACAATAACGGATCGGCTTTTGCCGGGCTGAATGGCAATACCGCATTCTATAACATTACCGGAAGTATCGCGATGCTAATGGGAAGATTCGGAGTGATCATACCGGTGTTGGCATTAGCGGGAAGTCTGGGGGCTAAACAGACAGTCCCGAATTCACTGGGAACATTTAAGACGGATAATCCAACTTTCACATTTTTGGTAATTGCCGTAATAATCATTGTGGGCGGGCTTACCTTTTTCCCCGCACTCTCACTCGGACCTATTATTGAAAAGTTGTTACACGGGAGGTTCTTCTGATGCCTTTAACTTTAAAAGATTCCAAAACTACCGTAAAGCAAACTTCTGTATTAAAAAAACGGGGTCTCTTTGACGGACCTATACTAAAACAGGCTTTTATCGATTCATTAAAAAAATTCTCATTTAAGACGCAGGTGAAAAACCCTGTCATGTTCGTAGTATTTATAGGTACTATCGTAACCCTGATTGAATCAATTGTGAATCCCGGGGTATTCTCAATATCCATTACAGTCTGGCTGGCATTAACCATTGAATTTGCAAACTTTGCCGAAGCTGTTGCCGAGGGACGTGGTAAAGCGCAAGCGGACACATTAAAAAAAATGCGAACAGATTCGAACGCAAGGTTACTACAAGAAGATAAGACTGAAACCATAGTTCCCTCAAGTCAGCTCAAAAAAGGAGACTTGGTAATTTGCGAAGCCAACGACATTATACCGTCAGACGGAGAAATTATAGAAGGAATTGCCTCGATTGACGAATCGGCAATTACGGGCGAATCTGCACCCGTAGTACGTGAATCGGGCGGCGACAGATCCGCCGTTACCGGAGGCACCAAAGTTCTTTCAGACAAGATAATCATAAGAATTACCGCAGAAAAAGGCGAAACTTTCTTGGATAAAATGATAGGTCTAGTCGAAGGTGCCAATCGTCAAAAAACGCCAAACGAAATCGCTCTTACAATTCTCCTTGCCGCATTAACGATAGTATTTTTACCCGTAGTAGTCTCACTCCAACTTTTTGCCCACTATTCAAATACGACAATTGCAGTAATCACGCTTATTGCACTGTTGGTATGCCTTATTCCCACTACAATTGGGGCCCTACTTTCGGCAATCGGTATCGCGGGGATGGACAGACTACTGCAAAAAAATGTTTTGGCCCTAAGCGGACGGGCCGTTGAGGCTGCCGGGGATGTCCAAACGCTTCTTCTTGATAAAACGGGAACTATTACCTTTGGGAACCGCATGGCGACCGCTTTTATCCCCGTCGGCAAATATCTGGAAAGTGACGTAGCCAAGTATGCTCAGATATCATCACTTTCAGATGGAACACCTGAAGGGCGTTCTATTGTAATCTTAGCCAAAAATAAGTTCAATATCAGAGAACAGGAGTTGGGTTCCAATTATGAATTTATCGATTTTACGGCGGCCACCAGAATGTCCGGGATCAATTATGAAGGTAATCAAATAAGAAAAGGAGCTGCAGCCTTTGTCGCAAAGTGGGTCCAAGAACAGGGAGGATCAATCCCGGATGAACTAGCCGGGATAGTTGATTCTATTTCAAAAAACGGCTCCACCCCATTGGTCGTCGCAGTTAACGATACAATTGTGGGAGTAATAGAGCTGAAAGATGTAGTCAAAGACGGGATCAAAGAACGATTCAGCCAACTTCGAGCCATGGGGATCAAAACTGTTATGATTACAGGAGATAATCCTCTGACAGCGGCCGCAATTGCGCAAGAAGCCGGTGTAGACGACTTTTTAGCCGAAGCAACCCCGGAAACCAAAATGCGGCTGATCAAAGAAGAACAAGGTCTGGGGAAGTTGGTGGCAATGACCGGCGACGGAACTAACGATGCTCCGGCTTTAGCTCAAGCTGACGTTGGCGTTGCAATGAATTCCGGAACGACCGCAGCAAAAGAGGCGGGAAATATGGTAGACCTGGACTCAAACCCCACAAAATTAATTGACGTAGTTGAAGTAGGTAAACAACTATTAATTACAAGAGGGTCGCTGACTACATTTTCTATCGCAAACGATGTCGCCAAATATTTCGCCATTATTCCGGCTCTTTTTTCAGCTACTTTTCCGCAGCTAAACGCTCTAAATATAATGAAGCTCCACTCCCCGAATTCCGCCATTCTATCGGCGGTAATTTTTAATGCTTTGGTAATCGTAGCCTTGATACCTCTTGCGTTACGAGGTGTAAAATTTAAGCCGCAGAGCGCAACTGCGATCTTAAACAGAAATATCCTGATTTACGGCATAGGAGGTATTATTGTTCCTTTCTTGGGCATAAAGTTAATCGACCTACTTATCACCTTTATGCATTTATATTAATGATAGGACTAAAAATATAATGTTAAAGAATTTAAAGCGATCCCTAATTAGTTGCCTGTTGCTACTTGTAATATGCGGACTGATATATCCTCTGATAGGAACCGGAATTAGCCAAGCATTGTTTAAATTTCAGGCAAACGGTTCAGAGATAAAACAAGGATCCCTACTTATCGAACAAAATTGGAAGGGTCCCAAGTGGTTTCAGGGTAGAAACGACGGGTCGGTTCTGACACTGGGACCGGACAAAGTTTTAGTGTCAGGCACAAATCAACCTGGTCCCAGATCAAAACAATTAACCCAAAGCGTTGAAGCTCGAGCGCAACAACTTATCAAAGATGGGATTCTTCCTAAAAATGACCTGGTTACGACTTCGGGCAGTTTACTTGACCCTGACATATCCCTCCAAGATGCCCGAGCTCAGGTAATGGCAATTTCCAGGTACCGACATATAAAACCGGAAGAACTTTATGCTCTAATTCAAAAATTAACGGTTCAAAGACAATTCGGCTTCCTCGGAGAACCATACGTCAACGTACTTCAACTGAACATTGCCTTATCGAAATTGGGAAATAATTAAGATGTCCGGAATTTCACTAAATCATATTGACGATAACGATTACGTTGAATCTGCCGGTAGATTTCGAATTTATCTGGGTATGGCAGCCGGGGTCGGCAAAACCTATAGAATGCTTTCGGAAGGTCAAAGAAGAAAGTCGCGTGGCACCGATGTAGCCATTGGATTCGTAGAATTTCATAACAGAATTTTCACCAAAAAACAGGCCGAGGGACTTGAGGTCATTCCCAGACGCAAAATCTCCTATAAGGATAAGACCTACGAAGAGATGGATATGGAAAATGTTTTCAAACGCCACCCTCAAGTGTTACTCGTGGATGAACTGGCCCACACCAATATTAAATATTCCGGCAACAATGACAAAAGATGGCAAGATGTTCTCGAAATACTCAACGCGGGCATAGACGTAATTTCAACTGTAAACGTTCAACATATTGAAAGCATTGCAGACACTGTCGAAGAAATTGCCCAAGTTACCGTAGATGAACGAGTACCGGATTGGGTTCTGCAAAAAGCCGACCAAATCGAACTTGTCGATTCTTCCCCCGAACAACTAAGAAGAAGAATGCTTCATGGAAACATCTACCCTGAGGACAAAATTAACCAAGCTTTGACAAATTTCTTTAAAACGAGCAACTTATTTGCACTTCGAGAGCTGGCCTTGCGATTTGTAGCTGATAATTCAGATGAAAAACTTTTGGAAAAACTCAAAGACACCCCCGTAGATACTGTCTATGACACCAATGAGAGAATTGCCGCAGTCTTCTTTTCTGAAAGACTTGAAGATGAGATTTTGAGACGAGCCACAAGACTTGCTCAGCGAATAAAATCGCCCCTTTATACGTTGGTGATAGACGAGTCTGACTCTATAGCACGTTCGCCGTCAATCAATATTGAAAAATTTAGACAATTGTCAGATGATTTGGGGGCTACATTTGCCGAAATTAAAGCAGATCACGATATTAACGATGCCTTAAATAAATTTTGCCTAAAAAATCAAATAACTCAGATTGTCATGGGATACATTCCCGGAACTAAAGTACGAAGATTTTTCAATAACGACGGCGCCTTGAAACAAATTTTAAATGCTACGGCTAAACTTCACATTGATGTCCACATAATCAGCCACCGAGATGCCTAAGCTTCCCTGAACCACTCAGCCTTATTTTAAATTCGGCTCATCGACTACGGTTGCAGAACCTACGACACTAAAATTGTTGTCGTCATAAAATGCCACAATTTGCCCCGGTGCCACCTTCCTTTGCGGCTTTTCGAAAACTATCTTCCCCGAATTAAAATACCTGCTTCTGATGGGCTTACCGTGAGCTGACACCTGAACATAAACAAGCTGATTGTCTTCAATTGACTCTGATAGGAAATGAGCTTCTTTAAAGAATATCTCATTGGTTAAAAGTCTCTCCGCCGGACCTATCCTAACCTCTTTTTTTATCGGATTTAAAGACAAAACATATTGGCGCTGACCATAGCGCGAAATTCCGATTTCTCTTCTCTGTCCTATAGTTAAAAGCTCCATGCCTTCAATTTCACCAAGGACTTCATCCGTTGCATCCTCGACAATGGTCGCATCATTTAACCTTATTTTGTCCGATAAAAATTCACGCCGACCACCTGTTGCCAAAATAAAACATACATCCTGAGAATCCGGCTTATCGGCCGTCAAAAGATTCATTTCCTGAGCCAGCATCCTTACCTGTGACTTGTTGTAATCTCCCAAAGGGAACCTGCAGAAGGCAAGTATGTCTTTCGAGATCCCCGACAGAACATAAGATTGGTCCTTCTTATCATCGACCGATCGAGCCAATATTGGCCGACCTTTGTCATCAAACATAATACGTGCGTAGTGACCTGTTGCGATAGCATCAAACCCAAGCCTAAGTGCCCTTTGAGCCATCAGATCAAATTTCAAATGTCTGTTACATTCAATGCAGGGATTAGGAGTTTCATTTCTGGCATGTGACTTAATATATGGATCTACAACGTGTGAATTAAACTCATCCACAAAACCCCATACATGATGATCAATTCCTAGTTTTTTGGCGACGAATCTCGCATCTTCAACGTCTCCGACCGAACAGCACCCGGAATCGCTCTGACCACCCCAAAGTTTCAGAGTAACTCCGACCACTTGATGACCCTGCTTTTGTAGTAAGGCAGCCGCAACCGAAGAATCGACGCCACCTGACATGCCTACGGCAATTTTGAGCTTTTTAGTCCCTATATCCATTATTGACGAAGTTTTTCTATACATTTCTTTAAAATTAAAACTGCCTGACTCAAATCGTCTTCAGATGTAGACCAACCGAATGAAAGCCTTATGAATGCCTTTCCAAATTCGGCAGCCCCGATTGCCATTAAAACATGAGAAGGAGCTATCGATCCCGATGAGCAAGCCGAACCCGCAGATGCGGCAACACCGCTTTCGTCAAGCAAAAAAAGCAACTCTTCTCCGTTAACTCCGTCTACGGTAATATGACACATACCGTCTACGCTAAATTCCTCCGGTACGGTCTCAGTAACTCCCGCAACTGAAGTTTTGAGATCAATTAAAAAACTCCTTTTAAGTTCGTGAAAATAGTTATGATCTTTTTTCGAATTTAGCTTTAATGCCATAGCCATAGCAGCGGCAGATATTACATCATTGGTACCCGAACGCCGCTGTCTCTGCTGTCCTCCGCCTATTATTTGAGGCATTATTTTTATATCGTCTTTTATAATCAAAACGCCTACGCCTACGGGACCACCCAATTTATGGGCACTCATTGAAACCATATCACTGTTGCCAACAATATCTGTAGGATCAAGCCACCCAACGCCTTGTACCGCGTCACTATGAAAAATGCTGTTTTTATTTGCACTCTTTACCAATGTATATATTTCTTTAATAGGCTGAATGGATCCGATTTCGTTATTTGATGCCATCACAGAAACAAGATTGCATTTTGAAATGCCACCTGCGGATTCATCCAAGATCTCGTCGAGTGCCGACAACAAAACTACCCCATTTGAATCCACGGGTATTTTCTTAACCGGTACCTGAAAGATCTTTCCGATCTCGTCTGCGGAGTTCAGCACCGCTCGGTGTTCAATTTCACTGATAATGATTGTCGAAAACTTTTGTTTAGTTGCCTCTAGCAAATTCGAACGAATTGTACCGTAAATAGCCAAGTTGTCCGATTCTGTTCCTCCCGAAGTAAATACTACGTTGGCATAGTTCACATTTAAAATCGAAGCTATCTCTTCGCGCGCATCATCGAGAACTTTTTTTGCCTTGCTGGCATAACTGTGACGCGATGACGGGTTTCCAAGCTCCGTATCATATAGCTCTGCTATTAAGTTTTTTATTTCAGGTCGAATCGGCGAAGTCGCCGCGTGATCCAAGTAAATTCCCATAAATCAGTATTAAATAGTTATTAAAATGGCTGCTTGATTAGGTTTCAAAATATTTTTAACAAACTCACACAAATCAAACATGTGCCGGATTAATCAAGTGACGTTAAAATAAATGATTGTTAAAACAAATGCCTGTGCAAATAAGTATCTTTTCAATATTTTAGCTTAATTTAAGAATTTAAAGTCAGACTATGTTTTCCTGTGGATTGTAACCTATAGCAACCCAGATTTAGATCAATATTGTTATAAAGACAAGAGCCTTTTGTGAAAATAAGTCAGCCTTATTGCTTACCATATCGAAAATAACTATTGCAATGATACAAAACTTTCGTTAGACTTTATAGGAATGTCTTCTCACAGCAGCATAATTGTCGCTTCAAACCGAGGACCAATCCGAAGTGACAGCGCCAAATACGCCTCCGGTGGACTGGTGCAGGCATTGATGCCGAGCCTCATCAATGTAGCCGAACAGTTTTCCGGGACAGTAGATTCCAAAGATGTCATCTGGTTTTCCAGTAATACCTCCGGACTAAAAGACGAAGAGTCGAAAAGCAAGCTTTCCGGAGTTACACTTTGGCCGGTTACTGTCGACGAAGAAATCTATAAAGATGCGTATGGTTTTATATCCAACAGATTTTTGTGGTTTCTGCACCATGGACTGTTTAAATTTTATCCTGAACCGACTTACGACGATAAATTCCATTCGGCTTGGGAGAACTTCAGAACATTCAACTTATTGTTTGCCGAAAACATTATAGATGCCGCAACAGAAGACTCACTGGTCTTAATTCAAGACTATCATCTGAGTCTTGTTCCAAATTTACTAAAGAAGGCAAGACCGGATCTAAAAATCAGCCATTTTTCACATATCCCTTTCGGAACAAAAGAAGATTTTAAGAATATCCCCGTGTCAGTAGCATGTGAACTCCTCACTGGGATTAACCCCGAAGGCACCTTGGCCGGTTTTCACACTGCACTGTGGGAAAACAGATTTATCGAAGTTTACAAATCATTCATAAAAATACCCCCGAATACCTTCAGCTTGGGATTGGGAGTAGATGCAAAGGGACTCATCGAAACTAAAAATTCCAAATCCTTTAAAGATATTCAAAATCAAATTGACACCGGTGAAACCGCCCTGCTGGTACGGTCAGACAGATTGGAACCCTCGAAGAATATTATTAACGGATTTCTGGGATTTGACAAGTTCTTAAAAGATCACCCTGAATTTGTAGACAAAATAATATTTAAGGCCTTTATATATCCCTCCCGAACAGAAGTTAAAGAGTACTGTGAACTAAGCCAGAGAGTACAAGAAGTTGTTAAAACAATTAACTTAAATTATCAGACCTCGAAATATCTTCCTATTGACCTAATTATTCAGAATGACAGACTAACTTCGCTTGCCGCATTATCTATAGCAAATATTGTAATGGTTAACTCATTTTCAGACGGAATGAATCTGGTTGTTAAAGAGGCTGTGGTAGTCAACGAAAAGGACTGTTCAATAATATTGTCACATAACACAGGCGCTTATCATGAATTTAAGGATTTTGTGATCGGCATAGACCCCGAGGATATAGCAAATACCGCCGAAGCAATATATTTGGCACTGGTTCAGCCTAAAACGGTAAGAAAGCATAATTTAGAGACCTTAAAGCAATTATGTAAAATTAACACCGCAGAAACTTGGTTCAACAAATTAGTTGAACTTACTTCTAACCAAAAGTAGGTCCGGTTGCTATTCAAATTCAGCTTTTAATTTTTTGAGAAACTTTACCGCCTCTTTTGTGCTTCCAACAGATATGTCTGCTGCGTTAATTACATCCTGAGGAGTATCTGTGGATCTTATAGCTACCGAACATGTTGCCTTGGACGGTTGCATCTTCAGAGCTTTAAATGCATCCAAATCACCTACGTCGTCTCCCAAATAATATCCTCCGTCGTGAGATTTTAGAAGATCTGTTATGACGTCACCTTTTTTTTTAAAAATTTTAGGCACTACCTCATAACTCATTTTTGCCGGTATGACAGTAAACTCTCTATAATTGGAAAGAACCGAATCAATACTTTCTCCAATTACACGTTTTTTATTTGCATTATTTCGGTAATGTACGGTAACTGATATTAACTTATTTTCAACTAATACCGCATTAGAAAACTGTGAATCCAACTCTCGAGCGATGTCTGCCACTGCTTCAGTCAATCGGAGATCCTCTTTTAAATTTTCATTTCCGTAAAGACCGAATATCTTTATTTGGTCTTTAAAACCGTCCATATAAGCCGATGAGACTGCCGCCTTGGATAAAATAAAATCACTGGATCGACCTGACAAAATTGCTACGGTCTTAAATCGAAAACTCAGATCAACGAGTGTCGCCACCGCATCGACTTCAAATTCAGCATTCAGTGGTTCTGAAACTATTGGGGAAAGCGTACCGTCAAAATCTGAGATTATAAAAGCTCTTTTGGCAGATATATCCAATATTTCCTGACCGTACACAAGTTTTCTTATTAATAAGTCTTAGTCTATGTCGTAGTGGTAGTAATCTGGCTCAAAAGATTAGGACCGACTACCACAAGTATTTGAGCACTGCCTAACGAAGTAACAGGTGGCGATCCGGCAGGCATTGGAGAAATCGCCGAAGCGGAAAGTTTAAGGTCTGCCGCAACAGCTGCAGCTGCCTGCTGCTGACCCTGAATATAATAAACAGCAGTAGTCCCTGCGGGTATAGCATCGGTAGGAGTCAGTGTATTTGCCCCTTCGGTCTTTAAAATATTTGAAAAGTAAGATGCTGCTTTCAAAGTTGAAGTACCGTTTGCAACCAGTACGGTTACTCCGTTAAGCGACTGATTTGACGAAGCCGTAGTGGAAGTGACTGAAGTCGAAGTAGCAGTATTATTTGACCCGGTTGACGACTGCTGCAAAGAACTTAATGATGTTTGGCTTTGATTAAATTTAGTTGACAGCATTACTATAGCCAATATCAAAAAAATGACAAAGACCAAGGCCCTTTTAGCCGAAAAAGCGGCAATTCCGGAAAACCTTTTTTCCGGTATTTTAAAATCACGATTTTCAGTCAGCTTAAAATCCTTTTATCAATAAGACGGATAAAATTATACCCTATTACAAGAATTATACTATTTTGCGTTAAATACAAGTATTTATTCAATTTTTATTGACTTAAACATGGTTTCAACTTGAATTTGACTCATAAATGTTATGCTTGGTATATAAATTGGTTTTTGATCTGAAAATTACCTTATGCCGGCATCAATCGCCATGTGTTGTCGTTTTTGTGTTCAACACATTGATAGTACAATATTATTTATGATCTTTGCTGGATTATTTATGATCTTTGCTGGATTATTTATGATCTTTGCTGGTGTGGCGCAGTTGGAAGCGCAGGCGATTTGTAATCGTCAGGTCGTGGGTTCGAGTCCCACCACCAGCTCTGCAATTAAACAAATACAGATTCAGATTCAGTCGTACACTAATCAGTAGTACCCGCTTATCAGCTTTAAACGAACTAGATCCTTTTGGAACAGAGATAACTAATGCAGAACTTAGCCGCAATTACCGTGCATTCGACCGGAACAGCTTCTGATTCCGCAATTTTTATTGCCACCTTTTTGGCCTGTCTGGTAGAAATGGTCGAAGCTTTGACGATAGTCGTTGCCGTAGGTAAGTCAGTTAACTTTAAAGTTGCACTCATAGCAGCAGGTTTTTCTGCGATCGTGTTATCAATTCTGATTCTTATCGTAGGTGAACCTATAATTCATTTTGTTCCCTTAAAGGTACTCCAATTTGCAATCGGATTAATCCTGTTGTATTTTGGATTCAAATGGATACGAAAAGCTATTTTAAGGGCGGCCGGACTGAAGGCAAAACATGACGAAGCTAAGATTTATCAGGAAAATGTAGAAAAACTTTCCAAACTCAAAGAGGATACAAAGACCTCAATGAAGTTCAGATTCCTTAAGTTTTTGGATACGCCAATTAAACGCGAAGGCTTTTCTATGGCTTTTAACGGTGTATTTATTGAAGGTTTGGAAGTTGTGATAATAGTTGTATCTCTCAGTTCTGCGAATAAATCACTTTCTATATCGTCTTTGGGAGCTTTAGCGGCTTTGGTAGTGGTTGCCATCGCTGGCTTTATTTTCACCAAAGCCCTGACTGGAGTACCGGAAAACGCGCTCAAAATGACAGTTGGCATAATGTTAATGTCATTCGGGACATTTTACATAGGTGAAGGGGCAACACTTAAATGGCCGGGAAAGGATCTATTTATATTGGCTTTGGTGGCAATATTCGGTTTAATCGCTTTAATATCTACAAGCGTTCTAAAACTTACCAAAGCCAAATCCACAAAACCTTAATCCCGACAAATCCAGAAATAAACTTGATCCTAAAAAGATAACTTAAAACTTAGTTGGTCTACTTACAATTTCCACCGGGAGTAATCGTTATACTGGCAGTCTTTACTCCTTTTAACATCTCAAGATTCAGTACCCTACCACAGGAAGTCGATATTACTTTGGCACCAGTTACCTGCACACTGTAGCCATTGGGATATGCTGACAGAGGTGTTTCAATTGATGTAATAGGATTTGTAACACCTGAAGACGAAGTCCAACTTAAGGTCATCGTATTGGTATTAAAGTCATAGTTATAGCTCATCGGAACACCGCTTATTGCTAACGGATAAGGCTGATTTAAATCCTGCATCTCAGGCGAGTTGTGATTGGCATTGTAGGCCCAATATATCCATGGGATAAGGGCATTATTCAATTCGGTGGACTGCCTTATGATCGGCGGCGTTCCGGCCGTGGAATCCCATTCGGTGTTTAAAACGGCTCCGTTATGGCTTAATGCCCATTGATCTACATAATTTATAACCGAAGGTTCTTTAGACGGCGTCAAAGTGTACATATGAAATGCCATCCCAGCATTAGGATCATTTCCCGGAACTGAAATACCAGCCGGAGATTCACCAAAATTAAACAGAACGAACGGTTCTCCAAAAATTAAGTGTCTAGTATCGACAGATCTGATTGTCTTTGTCACCGAAGTATAAAATTTGTCCAACTCCGAAGAATCGAGATTTTGACATCCCGATACTGAGTTATTTAAACAGTCTTGCCAGCCGTTACCCGCTCCCGGCCATGGCTCATTTAAGATCTCATAACCTAAAACCCACGGATCGTTCGCAAACTTCTTGGCAACCGCAAGGTATCCCTGCTCAAGCACCGATTGAATTCTTTGTCCGGTTGATACTTTTGCGTTATCCCAAAGATTTTGAAATGCTGCCTGAATAGCGGGATTGGTTATGTAATAGAGCGGAAATCCGGTCTTGGTATTTTTAGCTCCGTCGGTAACGGTAAGCCATGCCGGGAAACCGTCATTTGCACCCGGATATCCAAGGGAAGGACCGTATCCGTCCTGATGATAGTCAAGTAAAGTATAGATGTGGTATTCGGCCAGCAAATTTACGGTGGAGGCAATGTCGTTAATATATGTATTGTCTACTCCCCCGGGTTTTGGGAATAGCCCGGTGAATAGCACTCCCAGTCGTACTACCTTAAAGCCTTGCTGAGCTATCCATTTAACGTCACCTTGCCCGAATGAAGCACCGCATGGGGTAAACGGCGCAATTTTATTCACGTAATTAATTCCGTGAATCAATAAAACTCGACCATTTGAGTCAGTAAGCCACCTTCCTTTGTGTCCAATAAAGCCGGTGACTGAGCCAGTCTGAACATTAGTAACGGGGGCTGTGGGAGATTTACAGATACCCGATGTTGTAGCAGACACTAATCCGCCGTTTGCTTTGGATCCCACTT
>DAIDJA010000011.1 GCA_027451605.1 Acidimicrobiales bacterium | reverse complement strand
CTCAAGGAAGTAGTATCTTAACGGCCCTCAAAGAACAGAACGATCCGGGAGCGCCGACTACAGTAAATCAACCCTTCCCTTATATGATTCCGGGGAAAATAAACCCTGCATTAACGGCCAACCTAGATCATCCCAATCAGTCCCTACAGGGGCAAATTCCCGGGAGTCTTCCCGGATGCGGAGGAGGGGTAGCGGGTTCATCTTCGGGTATAACGTTGTCGTCAACGGGTAGTCCCAAGATAACTTTGCTGCCAGGAAATTCGGGTCATTATAATGCAAGCCTTATTTCAGATGCAGTCAGCTATGAGATCAAACAGGTCTCTCAATCAGTTCAATTTCCTCCGACCGAATCCAATGCGCTATTGGTGGCTTCCAAATATTCAAGTACCGGTCATCCTTTGGCAGTTTTCGGTCCTCAGGTAAGCTATTTCGAACCGGAAATTTTCATCCAGGAAGATCTGCATGCCCCTGATTATGAAGCCGCCGGCGTGGGTGTTATCGGAACGTCTTTTGTTGTGGAGATGGGGCGTGGACAGAATTTTGCATGGTCGGCCACTTCAGCCAGCGCCGACGATATAGATGTTTACGTGGACCTACTTTGTAATCCCGATGGCGGAGCGGTAGCTCCGGAATCTACCTACTACGAATACAATAACAAATGCATCCCGATGACCAAAGAGGTATTTAGTGAAACCGCTAAGCCTACCGTTGCGGGTTCAGGCACGATGACGACGATCGTACACAATGTTTACCTTACAAATCAGGGAATAGTTCAGGGTTTCACGACTGCCGACAACGGCAAGCCTGTTGCCGTTGTTCAAGTTCGAAGCACTTATATGCATGACAGTGATTCTGCTATCGGCTTTTTGGATCTGGGGATGCCATCAGTAACTTATAATGCTCAAACATTTGAAAAAAGTGCATCTCATATTGATTTCACATTTAACTGGTTATATGCGGGAAGAAATAATATCGCTTTTTATGAGAGCGGACTTGATCCCATTAGGCCGAGCGACGTTAATCCCAATTTACCGATCTGGGGAACCGGTTCAAATACTAATTGGACAGGCTTTTTGAGTTTCGAAGGACACCCTCACGCAATAAACCCACCGAGCGGAATATTGATATCGTGGAACAATAAACCAGCCCCCGATTTTTCGGCTTCCGACGGTAATTTTAATTATGGGTTAGTCTATCGGTCAATGATGTTGCAAACGGCAATTTCTCAACAGCTCAAACTACATAATAATAAGATCTCCTCTGCCGATTTGGTTAAGGCAATGGAATCTGCGGCAACCACTGATCTAGATGCGGTAGACGTCATGCCGGATGCATTGTCTTTGGTTACACCGACAGATACCACGCAGAGTCAGATGCTCGCGGCATTAAATACCTGGATAGCTGCCGGAGGTCACAGAATTAGAGCTAATCCGTCCGCTACTCAATATGAAAATGCGGCAGGCGTAGCCATAGGGGATGAATTCTTTAACTATTTAAACTACTACCTATTTGATTCGCTTTTGGGTTCAAACGGAGTGAACTATATTAACGGAACATTCCCTACCGGATTCTCCGAAATGTTTGGCAGCTTTATTAACCAACCGGGTTCAGAGGGTAGTGCTTATGACGGCGGTATTGAAGGTGTGACACTTAAAGTGTTGCTTCAAGCAGAAAATAAATCAGTCGCACAACCTTACCCTTCTGCATTGGTGTCACATGTCTGCCAAAATAAGGGTCTTAGTAATTGCAAGAATGCGGTAAATGAGGCGTTTGCGGCCACAGAAGCCGCACTGATTGCGGCTAACGGAAATTCAAACGTAGCTACCTGGACGCAAGATACCGTATCCGTAGCAAGCCACAAAAGCATTCCGGTTATGGATGAAATTTCTTATCAAACCATAGGTGTCATTAAGGCTCCAACTATGGATTGGCAAAATCGTTCTACGTTTCAACAAGTTGTGTCATTCAAATAGTTTCTTTTTGCAAGCGACCAGTTGTAATATTATGAGAAAACTAAATCATAGCTTCCACGGTAGTCGCTTTGATAGGTGATCAAATTGTGAACCTTGAAAGTCGCAAATTGTTGCTAATTTCAAAATACAATGCAAGCTAAAACGACCATGATGGGAACTCAAAATATTGTTGTAGTTATCCGTGGCACGTCTGATAAATGGTAAGTATCACTTAAATAAAAAAATTATTCGGGCTTTTTCATTCGAAAGAAAGCAAGCTACTTAAAATTGATTACGATAACCATTGGGAAGCTATGAACAATGCCTGTTACAAGCGTCGATGAATCTTGGATTAAAAAGTTGCTATTGTGCAATGTCACATTACTTCTGGTTACATCCGACCATCGAATTGGCCCTAGAAACGGAAGGCGAAGAAATACAGAGTACAGATGTTGTGTTTTATAACACTCCAAGACCTTGGAATTCCACAACTTTAGAATCCGTTCTCACTAAGAGGCAATTCTAATTACCGGCACTTAAATTATTTTTCTGCTACATTTGACAAATTGAATTTGGCTAGTAAAATTGTACTAAATATAGAACCGAGGCAAAAGATGAAGCACATTTTGAAAATGCTCATTGCCGTCATGATTATTTTATCTGTATTGATTCAAATAGAGGTGGCGCAATCACTACAAATATCCGGGAACGGCCAACAAAATTTAGCCGCCACTTTTTTTCCTTTAGACAACCCGTTGATTGCCGATAGTGCCTGTAATTTAGGAATTGAACCTATAACAACCGCCAATCCGCGGATACTAAATTTAGATAATGCTCCCAGTTATCCCAGCGGTTGTCCGGCGGGGGGGGGCGTGCCTATTTCTCAGCCTAGTGGGCTTCCGTCATCAGGAATTACAGCCGTAATATTAAATGTTCAAGCTACGAATGAATCACGTTCAAATACCGCTGAGTTACTCATGTCCAGAGACGGAACATTATCGGATAATAGTCCAAATCTTAATCCAAGTATCATTGCGTTATCTTCTTACTCGTTAACAATAGCTGCCAATTCAACTAATTCAACAGAGCAGACGGTATCGGTTTCAGCCGCCGGTAAAGTTCAACTCGGAGCTTATCTTTTCAATAATGATACGAGTGAGATAAACCTTCAAATTACTGTAGCAGGCTATTATAGCGACAATCCTGCGATTTTGTCTTCATCTTCAACATATTATCCGGTTAATCCGGCTCAAATTGCAAACAGCAATTGTCCCTCGCCTTCGGGATTTAATGAGTTGACTCCTGGCAATCCTACTGATTCACTGACCGTTACGAATTCAACGTCCCTTAGTTCAAACTGTACTAACGGTTCAACTGTGGTACCGAATTCAGCTTCGGCCGTGACACTTGAAGTTACTGCAAATTCGCCCGGGAGCCAAACCTCACCGACCCTCTGGGTAGCCAGTCAATCCAATGAATTGACTGGCATTGATACCATAAATAATTCTGTAGTAGCTCAATGGGGATCGTCGTCCAATATAAATGCCCCCGTACAAATCGCCGTTACGCCAGATGGATCTACGGCAGTTGTGACCCAGTCGGGAGGCATATTGGATGTCATAACTAATGCAGCCACTACGACTCCTGTTCTAAATCAGGTTACGATGCCGACCTCATGTAGTTCATGCACACCCTATGCGATAGTATTTGCATCCGATGGTCAAGGATTCGTGAGTAATAATATTACTGGTACCGGGCAAGTATTTCCGTTCACCGTTAATGAAACAACCGGAACAATTATATTTTCAAATCCTATTTCAGTAGGTTCTAATCCGATGTCTCTATCGGTTACTCCGGATAACGCAACTTTATTGGTAGCTGATAACTCGTCTAATAATATTCTTCCGATTGCTCTTGAGCCAAATTCTTTTGTCGCTAGTGAAGTCAACTGCAGCAGTTATCCCTGTGTGGGAAACCCGATTGGTAGCGGGTCGATATTTTCTAATTTGACTTCTATAGCAAGTAATACGGATACTGCGTATGCGCTAAATGCCGCCGACGATGCGGTTATTCCGATAATTCTGGTATCGAATTCAGATTGTGCGACAGCACCGTGTATCCAACCTCCTATTAATATTGGACCAATCGGCAATCAATCTTTAACAACGCCGCTGACAATAGCAATTAACGGAAATATTGGTTATATAGGGTCTGACATTCCCGGAGATGCTCTTACTGAAATAAACCTAACCGATAATACCGTTAACTACGACTCATGGATTAATGGGGCCGACTCAAATGGTACTGTCGGTCAAGTTATAGCTCCGTCTGGCAGCAGTAGTATCTATGTTACTGAAAGTTCAACCTGCACCAACTGTTCAGCTATAGGTGAGGTATCACAATTTTCAGCAAGCCATGGTGTTTCCGTTACGGACTATACTCCTAATTCAGGTACGCTTCCCTCAGGGCCTGCGACTGGGATAGGTTTTGCCGATCCCGTCGGCACATTAAATATTTATTCATACGGATCAAATGAGCTAAGCAATTCTCAGGATATTACATTTAGAGAGGGTCAAACTTTAACTTCACAGGTGACTTTAGGCTTGGGATCAAGCGGTGAAATAAGTTTTAGCAGTGATCTGCTTGATTTGAATCTGGAAGTAGATGTCCTTGGCTATTACCAGATGAATACGGCCGGCTACTCATACATCTCTTTGGATCCGGTTAGACTGGCTGACTCCACCTGTCCTGTTCCATCCGGATTTAACTCTTTGATCTACGGCAATTCAGCTGTTCTCTCGTTAGATTCGGCAAGTTCCTATACAGGCACTACCTGTTCAAATGTCCAATTAAGCGGGCTTCCGGCTTCCGGGATACAGGCTGCGATTCTGCAGGTCACTGCATCAACATCCTCTTCGACACAAGGTGGCTCGGTTACGATTTATTCATCGGGGCCCACCAAACCGGATACTGAAAATATTTCATTTCCGGCATCCGGTTCTGCGATACTTCAAACAAGTAATGAATCTGTAGTTATGCCCAATTCAAATTCGAGCTTGACTTTTGCTGCGAATCTGTTATCAACAGATTCGACAAGTATTAATCTTCAGGTTGATTTAGCCGGCTATTTTGTCACAACGCCGCCTGTGTCAAATTACGGATATAATTTCACTCCGATAGTTCCGACATCCTCAAATCCGGGCACGACTATTGCCGATTCCACGTGTAGCGGATCAAATTATAAGGAATTAGCCTCTCCGAATACCACAGATACTGTTACGGTCGATGGCAGCTCTTTCGAAAACAACTGTAGCGTAGAGTCCGCCGGGCTACCTGCTTCAGGAATAGCGGCGGTGGTAGTAAACGCTACGGCAATTGTTCCGGCCGGTTCTTATGCAGGTTCGCTTACTCTTTGGCCAAGCGATCTATCATCTGAACCGCTTGCTACAAGTCTCTCGTTTCCGACTAATGCCACCACTTCTACTGAGTCATTTTCAGCGGTTTCAACTATAGATATGGATCTAAACATGAATACCAATAATTCAATCAACGTTGAGCTTAATAAAGTAGCATCAGACGGCACAAATAATCCGGGTCCGGTAAATTTCAGGATTGACGTACAGGGATATTATTCATCCGGTTCATCTCAAAGTTATGTGCCGATAAATCCAATTCAAATTGCAAACTCAAAATGTCAATCGCCGAGTAATTTTTTAAGTTTGTCTAATTCGCCTAACGAAACCATAAGTATGAATTCACCCCTTTCACTTTCCTCCGGCTGCGTTGGTGATTCTGCATTTAGTAGTTTTTCAAGCGACGTATATGTCACCGACCCGGCCTCTTCAGATGTTTATGCTATGAATACCAATATGAATACCAAAACAAATTCTATTGATTTTGTTGAAAAGGTCGGCAATGACCCACAGGGAATTGCGCTTAAACCTGGAGTGTTTTTTACCCCTGATACATTATTTGTTACAAATTCCCAAGATGCAACTGTAAGCGTATTGGATGCCGGTAAACAGGCGAGTGAGTACTTTGTGAGCTTAGATCAAAGTACAAATAGTCCCATTGATCCTACAGGAATAGTTTACAGCGGTGACGCTACCGGCGATACAAACACAATTTACGTAGTTGATTCAGGATCAAACATGATTTCAGTTTTAACTTATAATTCTACTTCGGGGCAATTCCAGACTACTGGCACAATCACAGGAGTCGGTTCCGATCCAGCCTCAATTGCTATTGATCCGCAGAGCAGTGCCAATACGGACACTTTATTTGTGACCTCATCAAAGACTAATCAAGTAATTGAAATACCCGTGAATCCAAGTTCTCCTCCTACTAGCTGTTCAACAGTTTGTCAAACCATATCTGTCGGTACGGATCCGGTATCTGTTGCATACAGTCCTAAAACCGGTCTTATTTATTCCGCAAACCAAGGGTCAAATAATATTTCAGTAATTTCACAAGTATCGTCAAACTATCAGGTAACGTCAACTCTAAGCGGGTTTGGCAATTCCCCATCAAAGTTAAGTTTAATTCCGGGAGGCTCAAACCAAAATCCCTCAAATACTCAAGATCTAATTTATGTTTCGTCGTTAGATGCATCGAGTAATTCTCAGGTTGCAGTACTTGCCATTAATACTTCAAATTTGGTTACAAATTCCAACTGTTCCAATTTTACCTGTAGTTTTGTTCAGGATATTGGTGGCTTATCTTCAATTGCCGCAAATACTTCATCAGCTTCAACCAATAATGCAGTGTATGCGACGAATTTGGCAAACGCCACATTAGATACTGTTGCTCAAAATAGTTCCAATGCATATAATTTGGTAACTTCTGTTAATATTTTAAGTCCCAATACTAAGCCTTCCGGTTTAAGCTCCTCTGATACGGCTTTTGTATTAGATGTTACTGGAACGTCTTCTACAAATACAGCTGATTCGGGTTATATTTACGTTAATAATGGAAATTCAACCGAAGCCGATATTTATGTGCTAAGTGGCCAATCTACTACGAATCAGGTCGTAACTACGACAAATACAAACAACCAGCTGGTCGTCGGATATGTAGGAACGGGTTCGGTTAATGTGAGCGTAGATGTTGTCGGCTACTATGTATCATCCGGCGGTGATTTATATATGCCGGTTGATCCTCAACGAATAGCAGACAGCTCTTGCGGTTTCTCAGGCGCATCATTGCCATCTTCGTTTTTACCGTTAATAACGGGGCGTCCTGTGGCTTTAAACCCTTCAACTTCACCGGTGTTGTCCCAGAGCCAAACCTGTCAGACTGTCGGTAACTCAAATACAGAATCCATACCCTCATCGGATGTCGCGGCGGTCGTGGGATCAATTACTGCCCTAAATAATGACAATAACCCTAGTTGTTTTGATCTCAACTACGCCGGAGTGGTCCACGTATATTCGGGAATGAATACAACACCATCGGTTGCTATAAGTTACGGTTCTGACTCAATTGTCACAAATCAATTAACGGCCATAAACTACAAAGACGGTACAATAACTTTTTCAAATGAACAAGATCAGGCCAGTCTATTGAACAAACCCTGTGGAATCGGTATTCAATTCGATGCACTCGGTTACTATTTAGGCTCCAACAAATCTATAACGGAATTAATTGGCGGAGGAAATCAAAATGTTGCATCAACGTCCAGTAACGGTGACTTTATGCCGGTTAATTCGACTCTAATATGTGATACTAGAAACAACGGCAATGCAACTCCATGCTTAAATGAAACTCTCACAAGTTCAACCGGTGGTACTTTTACTCCGGCTATCCAGGTTGCAGGACAGGGACCTATTCCGTCTACAGGGGCGACCGCAGTTCAACTTATAGTAACTGCTATTTCATATGGTACTACAGTTCCGGGAAGCCTTACGGTTTATCAAGCCGGCACCGCTGAGCCAAATGTTCAAAATATTAACTATCAGTCCTCGGAATCCGTCTCTTCTCAGATTGTTGTCGGACTATCATCTGTCGGACAAATCAGTATTTCTGCAACCGCAGGTCCGATTGACGTAACCGTTTCAGTCGATGGCTATTACGGCACCAACCTGCCTTATTCTTATACACCACTACCTCCCGTTAAAATTGCTGACAGCTCGTGTAATATGCCTTCGTCGTTTCAATCTTTGGGTGGCAGCAGTCAGCCATCATTAGATACCTTAAACATTGAGCAGGCTTATCCGATAGGGGCTTCAAATAACGGTATCTGTCCGGTAGTCGGAAACAATGGATTGCCGTCATTAGGCGTTGCGGCAGTCGAATTAACGGTTACCGTAAATGAACCATCGGGTGGAGCTGCGGGTGATTTGGTTCTTTATCAAGCGGGATTGACAGAGCCGACAAATGCTCCGTCAATTTATTTTGAACCCGGACAGCTTATTACCGGCTATGTTACGGTTAACCTGAATTCACAATATTTGATAGACATTGCGGATTCTGCTTCAACCGGATCACTAAATCTGTCAATAGGTGTAGTCGGATTTTATGGACCAAACAGCTACTATAATTCCGGTTATACATCAGTAGCTCCTTACAGCATAGCAGATTCCACCTGTAATGACCCAGCAACCGGACAAACTTATACGGGAGAATCACCTCTGTATGCAATGCCTCCGGGTATGCCATACTACAATAACAACTTTAGTTATTCGCCAGAACCAAGTGATTATAAAGTGCCAACTTTTGGACCTTTAAATGATGATTTAACGGCCAGTGGCAACACATATCCTTATCATACCGGTGCTACAGATCAGCTGGACGTGAATATTCCGAATGCACTTAATAACAGTACATCACCTACTTGCAATTATTCAGCGCCAAATACAATTTTGCCAAATATGTATGCGGCGATTTTAAATGTGACGGCGATAGTAAATAATAGCAGTTGTAAGAACAAGCAGCCTCCCGGTTGTTTCGGTGGTAGTTTGAGTGTTACCGCAGGAGGCACTTCAACTGCAGACGCTAGTTTGTCATATTTTACATCCGGTAGCTTCTCGGCTCCTGCAAATAATTCATTTACCACTCAGATAATAACCCCGGTGACTACGGATAATGAAATTGCCATTACGTCGAATGATTCCACCGGTAATGATATTGTCAACATCCAAGTGTCGTTAGCCGGTTATTTTCCGCTTCAAGACACTCCGACTCCGACTCCTCAAACCGGCAATTCGGTTAGTTTGAACCATCCCAATGGGATTACTCAGGACAGTTTTGGCAATACATTTGTTTCGGACACTGCCAACAATAAGATAGATGAGCTAAATAAGGGAGGTATAGTTACAACAGTTGCGGGGACAGGCACTCCAGGTTACAGCGGAGATAACGGATCAGCGGTTGCGGCTGAGTTAAATAACCCCCAGGGCTTAGCTATTGATTCACGGGGAGATTTAATAATCGCCGATTCCAACAATAATCGTATACGGTTGGTGACAAACAGTACATGTTCAACCGGTTGTCCTTACGGTCTAAGTTCATTAACCCAGGGTGATATATACACGGTTGCAGGCACAGGCACAGCAGGTTACGGCGGAGATAACGGATCGGCTCTTAACGCAGAGTTAAATGATCCGCAGTCTGTAGCCGTAAACAGTTCAAATAATTTGGTAATTTCAGATACCGGAAACTATAGGATTCGGATGGACTCAGGCGGGACAATAACCACCGTTGCGGGGAACGGAATAGATCCTGTAGGCAGTCTATCTCTAGACGGAATTGCTACTGATGTGGGTGTTGACCCCGGTCAGCTTTATTTTAATCAAAGCGGTGATCTGCTAATTTCAGATCCAGCATCAAAAATTATTCGGCAGATAACACAGCTGGTTTCAGAAACTCCCATGAATAGTCAATCACAGATAACACCGCCTAAGACTTTGACATCGATTAGTTCCATATCGTGCCCGACTTATAGTATTTGTTTAGCCACCGGTGATTTAGGGATTACTCCAACCGTGATGTTAACCACGGATTTTGGAAGCAGTTGGATTTCCGAAAGCTTAGGCGGGAACAATTTAGGTCTAAATAATATTGAGCTGAATTCAATATCGTGTTCTTCTACAAACACATGCACAATTGCTGCTAACAATTTTGGCACCGCTGAAACTGGCGTTATCTATACCACTAATAATGCAAATAGTACCAATGCAACATGGCTTGAGACAATTCCGTCCGGGGTAAATAGTCTCAGCGGTGTCTCATGTCCTTCGGTAAATACCTGTGTAGCTGTCGGTTCAAATGCAACAGGCGGAACTGCAATTGCTTATAATGGAACTGCGTGGGTAAGCATGGGTACTTTAGGCACTTCACCTTTTAATACCGTTTCATGTAGTACGTCAACGTCTTGTGAAGCTGCGGGCCAAGATATTTATTCAATTGACTACACATCAGGATCCTGGACCGGAACTTTACAAAACACGCCAATAACACTCGTGAATTCGCTTAGCTGTCCCGGCACTACAGACTGCTACGGTGTCGGCACAAATACCGGAAGCCCCGCGATAATCTATACTACCAATAGCGGATCGACATGGTCAACCTATTCATCGATTCCATCAACGTTAAGTACAGTTAGCTCAATTGATTGCACGTCAGTTACTGTTTGTATAGCTGGAGGTACTTATCAGAACAAGGCAACTTTTATCGTGGATGCTACAGCTGATAACGGGAATAGTTCTACCTGGAGCGCTGTAAATTCGCCGTCATCAATTACCGACATCACGACATTCCAGTGTTTGGTCAATTCGTCCTATCTGTGTATGGCAGCCGGAATAGGCACAACAGGCAATAGCGTAATTAGTACAACGTTTAATAGCGGTATAAATTGGAGTATTCCGTCGTCTGCGTCATCCAATCAAAGTAATTTTGCGAATTATACTGCCGAGCAAAATGCATTTAGCCAATACGGAAACTCTGATCTTGGATACTTAGGAGGTCAGGAGAATTGGATAGAATCAGACGGGGGATACCCCGTTTCACTTCCGAACGGGCAGATCGGCTGGTTCTACGGGGATTCGGCCATAGGTCAGGTCAATCAGTCAAATAATGAAGAGATGTCGACCATTTATCTTCATAATCAATTCGTGATTCAAAGTTCGAAGAATTCCCCGGTTATGCAAAATATGTATGTAACAAGTATTCGTCCAGGTAGTTATTGCAGTTCCAGTGACTATGGGATCAACAGCGAATATTTTGAACCCTGTACCGTTAATAGTAAAGACAATAACGGCAATACTATTTCATACTTTTGGGGCGGTGCAGCAGTAGCGTCATTCGTAAACGGAAATAGTTATGTTCAAATATCCCTAACCGCTGAATTATCCAATACAAGTGGTAGCGACTACTATCTGGGTACAATTAATCTAAATTCACCTCAACTGGAAGCAGGCATAGCGCAAGTTAATGATCCGAGTTCTGGAGTTCTAGGTGACCTGAGTGGGATATATGTTAAAACTCAAAATTGTGGAACAGTAGACGTAAGTACCGATACGACCGATAGCAATACGGCTACTAATATTGATGCCAACCTGATATCTTCCTTTTTAACTACTGGTTCGAATAGTCAATATGGCACAACTTATGTTTACGGATTGGTTAGTTGCATTAATAATGAAAGCTATTTTAATTATAGCTTTATTGCTCGGTTCTACACGACATCCTTTAATACTCCTGGAGGTTCCGGTGGTCCATCTGACCCCTGTACTAGCTCTCAGAGCTATGACTGGTCATTCATGACGAAACCTCCCGAAAATGGAAACCCTGCCGTATTTACCTGCTATAACCAAATTACCTCTACGCTTCCAGCTGTACCTCTGGCAACTTCCTATCAACAGCCAGACGGTACAAGTCAACTTCAGGGTCAGTTGGACGGCGGTTCAGTAACTCAGGTTGGATCAACTTTTAGAATGGTTGGACAGGTTGATAGTAGGGGACCAATTGAAATTTTAACGGCTCCCAGCCCCGAGGGGCCATTTAAGATTGTGCAAAGTTTCAATCCGCCGGAATTGATGAATCCGGATTTAATAAATTCATCAACGTCCACTAGTCCTGCTTTGAACGCCGCTGCTTCAGCATATTCTCAATTTAGTTCGTGTAAATTGTGGACTTATTTAGCTCATGAACTGCCTGAGTTAGAAACCGGATCAAACATTGTTTTATCGTATTCGATCAACACCAACGGACAATGTAATGGATTTTTTGGTTCAACTATAAATGCTGATAATTACAGGATCCGCTTTGTTGAACTTAATTCATACGGAACCTAAGGAGAATTAAAGATGAAACGATATCAAACAAATAAGAAATTGCCTATTGTCATAATTTTATTCGTTATATTAGTCTTATCGGCTTTAGGAATTAAGTGTTCTTTAAATAGGTCCGGCTTAACAACAGCTACTACCTCTCCGACTGTCAGTTCCACAACATCCACACAGGCTGCTTCAGATTCAGCTGGTACCACAGCTACAGACCTACCAACTGCAACAACTTTAATGACCGGAAGTATCGCAGTGGGCAACTCACAGATTCCGGTATCAATTTCCGGCGATAAGACTTATACGGTTAAATCCATCTACTGCCCGTCTTCATCTAACTGTATTGCCGTCGGAGCCTCTCATAATTATTCAGTAATCTTAAAGTCTAATAATTCCGGTTCTACTTGGATCGATCTGAGAACAAGCAAGGCCGGTGATCTGGAAGGTGTTACATGCATTACTAGCATCGACTGCATTGCAGTCGGTGCAAATAGGGGATCGGGAGTTATTTTAAATACTAATAATCAAGGATCAACTTGGACAAATATATCAATTCCAAGTCAAATAATTAATATAAGTAGTATTATCTGTAGTATGGACAATTGTGTTGCGGTAGGCTGGCAGGATTATTTTAAATCAATTCAACCTGTAATATTATTTTCAAGCAATTCAGGCAGTTCCTTTACTACCTTAAGTATTGCCAATCTGCCAAATTCAACCGGCTATTTAACTTCTGTCGGCTGTGAAACAAACGGAATATGTGTTGCCGGTGGTCAAGCCACAACTATTTCTGTATCACAGATAGGTATTTACTATGTCTCAGATAATTTTGGAAAAACATGGGCCCCGCCTGTAATTTTACCTACTTCTACGACGATAGATGGGATTACCTGTTTAAACAGCAGCTGTTTAATGGAGTCTTCAACTGCGGTTACTGGTACAAATGTAAACGCTTCAACTCCGCCAATTACCAATGGTGCTCTTTTTACCTATTCGGATTCAATAACCGATGAAATTCAAATACCAAATGCAGGTGCTCTGTTAAGCGGATACTGTATTTCAACGAAATGCTTTATTGCGGGCAAGACCAATTCAAATACAGGTCTCCTGTTTGCCTATACCATTGGTTCGGCTACTTTTGATCCTATTGCTTTATCCAAAAGTGCGGGAAGCCTGGATTCAATATATTGTCTCGGTTCTGATAACTGTTTGCTAGGAGGTACTATCGGTCCAGCCATTAATAGCGGTTCTACGTTATTGACCGTTAAGTAGAGTCGTTTTAAGGTATAGTGAAGGTTCAATATGACTAAAAATAAAAAGGCAAGTTCTACCAATACAAGTATCTTCAAGTCAGTAATCATAAATTTCTCAATTATGATACTTTTGATTCTGGGAGTCATTCAATTTGTACCCAATACAGATCAAAACCAAATCATAAAATCAAAACTTAGTTCCTCGACCAACTTGCCCGATAATATAAATATAGTGGCAGGAGGATTTCATTCGGCTATAGCTACAA
>DAIDJA010000010.1 GCA_027451605.1 Acidimicrobiales bacterium | reverse complement strand
TGCGGAATAAATAACCAATGGAGGAGCCGACGATCCGGAAGATCCCGACTGTGACTTAGCTGCGGATGCATTTGCCCTCGAAGAGCATGCCGCAAACAACAAACCCAATAACGACAACACCAAAATTATTGATGATTTTCTCTTGAGAACAGCTCCGCTTCGTCGTTTTGAACTCACAACTCTTTGCGAAAAAGCAGTTAAATTGCTTTCATTTGAGGTAGAAACTATCCGTACCCTATTTCGTTTCTTACTTGGATTTTTTTGTTTAATATTTAATCTCATGGTTGACAAATTAATACCCATAAGTTAAAACAAAGTAAACCGTGACTTAAATCAATTAAAATTTTTGATTAAATTAATAGTCCTAATCCCAATTTACAAAATTCATTATAAGTAGCTTTGCTGACTTACAGAAATTTTATGAATGGTACCGGCTGTAGCAAATATAAGCCATTGGTTCGGCACATTTTCCTTCGCTGATGCGAATTAGAGCATAAAAGTTAGCTCCTCAAAAAAACGTTTGCCGAGGAATTAAAAAATATTCCTCAGCAAACGGCCTTTAAATTTATGTACCCCGAAAGAAACGAACTTGTTATGACTTTTTAGTGAAAACCATCAAAATAACTACATCTTTAGTCAAAATATTTGCAATGGATAAAAGCAACTATCAGATATGTAAACCGCATTCAGTTTTTGTCATATTTGCCCACCGCCCGCTGCGTACCGTTTCACCGGGTTTAACCGGAACCGTAGTCGGCGCACATCCTATCGAGAGATATCCGCGTTTAACAAGTGGGTGCTGAGGCAAGCCATTATTTTTGGAATAAACATCCACGTCTTCGTCATTCCAGGTTACGATAGGATTAATCTTATAAAGTCCTTTAGTTTCATCCCAGCCTACAATGGGAGCGTTTTCTCTTTCTGGGGTATCCACTCTTTTGATTCCCGAGATCCAGGCTTTTGCCTGAGACTCCTTTAAATATTTATTAAATGGCTCAACCTTTCTCAACTTACAACAGTTTCCACTTCCGCACGGAAAATCTTCGGCACTTACTTCCGGCTCAATGACAATTAAATTCAAACTGTAACGATCTTTTATATAGTTCACAAATTCCAAAGTCTCTTTAAAGTGACTCCCGGTGTCAATAAATACGGTTTTTATATTCGGAATTACTTTTGCCACAATATCAATCATTACTACATCCTGAAAGGATGCGGCCAGGACGACATCATCTCCAAAAGTTGAAGAAGTCCACCCAAGAAGCTCTTCTATCGTTAATGACTCAAAATCTAAATCTTCATCTCTCACTAAAGTCATTTTTGGATCCCATCTCCTAACTAAATCGTCTAATATGGTAAAGTTGACTAATTTAGTCAACTTTTAAATAATATATGACCAGTTTAGTCAACTTTTCAGCAATAGTTGACCAGTTTAGTCAACTTTTAATAAATTTGTGAAAATTCACTCTTTTATGCGAAATCTAAACTGCCTGAAACCGCAGACTATCCCAGAATCCACTTAATAAAATTACTGAATAAAAAAACTCCTGAGACCACAAATAACCAAATATGAGTAGATACCAGACTTTTCCGGTTAACTTAATACTAAAAAATAAATTATGCCTGGTAGTTGGCGGTGGGCCCGTGGCTTTTAAGAAAGTTAGAGCCCTGCTTGATTCATATGCACAGGTGAAAGTTGTCTCCCTTGACTTTATCGATGAACTCCTAGAGATGAATGACGAAAACTTAACCTTGCTACAAAAGGCTTATGACAAATCGGATCTTAAGGACGTTTGGCTTGTAATTTCAGCTACCGGTAATCCAAAGCTGGACCGCACAATATTTTCGGATTGTGAAGACAACAAGTTATGGATTAACTCAGCCGATCAGTTTGAATCCTGTAATTTCATTCTGCCGGCTAAGTCGGAAAAATCGGGAATCATGGTATCTGTCTCCACATTCGGGAAATCACCCACCTTTGCCGCCTGGCTAAGAGACTATTTTGATGAATTATTAGACGAAGACTTAATTTTACTTTTTAACCTCCTCACCGAAGCCAGGCAGCGACTTAAAGACAACAATGTCCCAACTGAATCTGCAAACTTAAAACAGTTTGTTAATGAAAATGTTGTTGACTTAATCAAAACCAAACAGTATGAACTTGCCGAAGCTACAATGGAAGATTACATTTCGACGATAATATGATGTACTAAATTTAATCTAGGACATCTTATGAAAATTGACTCAATTAATCTCAAACAAGTTCCGCGACATGTCGCATGTATCATGGACGGAAACGGCAGGTGGGCGACACGAAGAAACCTTCCAAGAATTGACGGTCACGCAGCGGGGGAAGAAGCACTCCTCGACACGGTCTACGGAGCATTAGACATTGGACTGTCGTGGCTGACGGTTTATGCATTTTCGACTGAAAACTGGAAACGACCGGTAGATGAGGTCAGATTTCTGATGAATTTTAACGAAGGTATTTTGACCCGACACAGAGATGAACTCAACGATCGAAAGGTCCGAATACGATTTGCCGGCAGACAGGACTGGCGTGTGCCGAAGCGTCTGCAGAAGCACATTGATGAGTCCGTCAGCCTGACAGAAAAAAACCGGGACTTAACTCTTACTATTGCTTTTAACTACGGTGGGCGCGCCGAAATCGTAGATGCGGTCAAACAAATCGTACTAAACAAAACTAACCCCAATAAGATAAACGATAAATTAATTTCAAAATATATGTACTATCCGGATATGCCGGATCCGGATTTGATGATCAGAACCTCGGGAGAATTTCGAATTTCAAATTTTTTATTATGGGAACTTGCTTATACGGAACTGGTATTTATGGATGTGCTGTGGCCTGACTTCAGAAGAGACCACCTTTTTGAAGCTGTCTCGATCTATCAAAAAAGAAATAGGCGCTTTGGTAATATTGGCGAAGACTAAGGCATGAAGGTATTAATTTCACTTGTTGCAGTCTTTATCATAGGTCTGCTAATTTTAATGGGACTTGCCGGAATGGGAGGGGCCTTTGAACTGCTGATAGCCGGAATTATTCTCATTTTCTTAGTGGCTGTCGGGAACTTATATTTTTCCCACTCATCGTCTAGTTCATCCAAAGGCGAGCAAATGGATTGATCAGGTAACTTTTGATGTCCTTAATTAGACTAAACAATCAATTTAATGTCCGACAGATATTATAAAACCCAAGGCATCATACTTCGTACCTACAAACTTGGCGAAGCGGATAAGATTGCGGTTTTATATACCAAAGATTATGGAAAAATTCGGGCCGTAGTAAAAGGGGTAAGAAAGCCTACCTCTAAACTTGGTGCAATTATAGAACCGGGCAGTTTGGTAGATTTTTATCTTTACCGAACCGGAGGAGAACTTCAAAAAATAATTCAAGCCGTAAATATTAATGGTTACAAAAGGCTAAAATCCGATCTGGATAAACTTAATGAAGCATTTGCTATTTTAGAAACTGTTGATCGGGCCTGTGAAGATTCCAATCCGTCAACGGAAATCTTCACCATGTTGACCAATGTACTTAAGTGGCTCGATACATATGACAAAAATATAAGGCTCGTTTTCCCGGCATTTTGTCTGAAACTTATGTTAATTGAAGGCGCCGGACTGGTCGTTGATTACTGTATATTTTGCAATAAAGACGTTAAGCTTGTTGCCTTTGAAATGAATGAAAACGGATTTTCGTGTGAAAAGTGCAGAAAATCAAGGCGGCTATCAGAAACAACAATTAATGCAGTGCGCCAAGTTTTAGGCGGAACGCTTAGAAATCTTCTCGAAACAGACTCATTGCTTGAAGTCAAAGAGTTTGAATTATTAAGCGTCTCAGCGATGGAGCACTACCTCGGTGCACAAATAAAGTCATTTAAGAAATCTGTATCCATATTTTAAATTTCTTCGGAATTCTTACCTGTTTTAAAAAATTGACAATTCCTTTGGGTCAAACTGTCTACCCGAAAGTGCCGCCACCAAATTAATCATCTTTTCATACTGATTGCTGCAACCCACCATTACTTCGACACAGACTTTAAGTGCTTGGGTAGAAGGTCTGAATTTTAGTCCTAAAGCAGTGCAGAGGTCTAACAAATGAACTGTCAGTTCAACTGTTCTAATTTTCAGATACTCTTCAACAGGGATTGTAATCTCATTCATTATGACAATAACTGCCTTTAAGTCAACGTCAAAAAGTTTCATTTGAAGTTTTTCCACTATTTCTTCGAAATGAATCACAAGATTATCTCTGATCAATTCTCCTTCATTAATTCCGCCCATTTCCACCCGATCCAATAATTTAGGATCTTTAAGATTAACAGCTGAGTAAAATTCCTCTGCTGTTCTGACCTGCGGCTGTACATCAGATTGCCCGGAATTCAAATAAGTTAAAGTCGATGCCAAACCTCTAAAAACATGGCCCAATAGAGATATGACGCTCCAAGTTCCTACAGCTTTGACATCATAACTGTCAAGGCTGACTTCATCTACAGTGTTCTTAAAATCCAAACAGGCTTTTAAGAAAGCTTCAAGAGTTAGATTTGTCGGTAATGTCTCCGAGGACATTTATTTTTTATCTTTTTGGCCCTCGGCCAACTTCTGAGCTGTGGATTCGGCACCCATTATTTTTGTAATTTTTCTGGAAAACTCGGGGGCAACCAACGCTATTTTTGCTCCCATCCACATTGTAACGGGGGCAACATCTAATTCGGCCAAGTTTTTTTCCGTCACCTTTACTACGGCATCAGCGACATCTTCGGGTGTTCTGGTTGTAACGCCTTTCGGTAGTTCTATTTTTGCATCCGCAAACATACCTGCGTCTCTTATAAATCCGGGACTCACGACGGAAACTCCAATATTGTTGTCATTTAAATCCGCCCTCATTCCAAATGCAAGACCTCTCATCCCAAATTTTGTTGCCGAATAAATAGAAGATCCGGGAGTTGCCGCTTTACCTGACAGAGATGATACAAACACGATATGACCGGAACCTCTTTTCAGCATTCCCGGTAAGAACAGTTTCGACAGTTCGAGAGGAGAATAAAGATTTACTCTCATTATTTTTTCAATTTCCTGAATATCCATGTCCTCAAATTTTCCGGTTGCCGGGAGTCCCGCATTAAGTACCAGGATGTCGATATCGTTAATCTTTTCAAATAACTTCTTTGCTGCCGTTGGATCCGATAGGTCAGCCGGAATAAATTCTCCCCCCAAGGAGTCGGCCAGATTCTGAAGAATTTCAGACCTCCTGGATGTCAAAATAACCTTAGCGCCCAAACTTGCAAGCTTTTTGGCGATGGCCTGTCCGAGACCACCCGAAGCTCCGGTAATTAAAACTTTGGAATTCTTTATTTGTGTCATGTTCTTAGCTTAGTTTTTATTTTTAGGTTACTTTTAAAAAATTTATCTCCAAATCACCTATGTTGTGGTGGTAGCGTCAGGAGCCACCTGAATATTTACACTTTTTGAAACCCCCGTGTTGGGCTGATTTCCTACGGGCCCTACCTGCAGGTAAATAGTATAGGTCTGGCCGTAAGATACCGGAAAAGGTCCGAGTGTAAGGTATTTTGAGTCGGAAATATTTTGATAGTTACCGTAAGAGGGCACTTGCATTGGAAGAAGCGAAATTTCAGATCTTTTAATGGTCTGTATACCAGTTGAGGTCTCTTTAACTGTAACTGAGATCGGAATATTCTGTTCGATGTAGCTTCCGTTATTCGCAATGGCAAAACTCACGCTAACGATAGTTGCCGGCGGCAATACATCAAGGCCGTTCGAATCAAAACGAACCGGTGCGGGTGATACGGTCCAGGCTGCTATATCCAGAGAATAACTTCCGTTTAATTGAAGTTCCGTAGAAAGGGTGGTTGCCCATCCCAAGACAGAAGATGCCGTCCATTGATTATTACCTAATGTCCATACGGAATTAACAAAAAATCCATACTTTTTTTCGAACGTTAAAAGACTTTTGTAGGCTTGGTCTGCCGTATTGTAACTATTCGCCGAGGTGGTAAAACAATTCCCTGAATCAGAAGACCCGGAAGCTGAAATAAAACCATAAAAACATCTAAGTAAGTTATCTGTGGCTATCATCCTCGTCGCATAAATATTATAAAGTGCCCTTAGCTGCTGAATACCGGGGTTTTCATTAATTGCTTCACTGATTGCGGTAATCTCTGATGAAATTTGAGATTTTAGTACAATCGTGTCAGATATGACATTCTGATTAGCCGAAACGACCGCAGAAGAAGAACGGATCTGATTGAGCAGTAAAGGACTGCTATGATCTGCCATGACCAGCGAGGCGATCAAAGATGAAATCGACTTATTTGAGAAGTCTCTAATCGAAAAATTAGTTCTTTTAATATCTACGGAAACGTTATACCCCAAATAGACAAAAATGAGGATAATTAAAAATACAAAGACTATTCGTTTTTTTTTGGAGTTTCGGGGCTTGCTTGGCACTTCTATTAAAATTTGATACTTTTAAGATTAAGTATAAATTGCCGGCGAACTTGAATTGATTGAAATCCGGCAACTAAATGCCGATAAAAAGCCTTTACACCGGACGCTTAAAGGCTTATCTCAATTTACCATATACCTAAACCGATAAGGTTACGCCAAATCAAATTACTGCGATGTGACGGTTTAACCTCTAGGGCGGATACTCATGTCAGAAGAGCATCCCTATGCCAATAGTTAACATAATGAAAATACTTACTCAGCCGATGTCTTAGTTGTCCCGATTTATAACGACGGATCTTTTGAAATTGCAAAACTAAAACTGGCAGAAAACCAGACGATACAAATATCGCCGAACCAAATGTTTATTTAAATCAGGTGTTTATTTAAATATTGTTTGTTTAAAAATATCGAATTTTTATCGGACCAAATTACGGATATATTATTAATTTTTTGCCGGATTTGCCGTAATTAGCTGAGACTTAGTATTTCTCCATCCTACGGTTGGATTTATGGCCAAGTGATCTACTCTGTCGGCATATTTTATTGCACTGTTTATTATATTCTTTACGATATCTTTTGACAGATAGTGAGGCAAAAGACCCAGATCCATAAGCTTTGTATGCTTAGCGTTATAGTAATGTTCTTGGGCTTCCACTCTCGGATCGTCAATTTTGGTAATCTCAACATTATCGTCGGAGCATTCTTTAACCAGCTCTGCAATCTGATTAATCGAAAATGACTCGGTAAACTGGTTGTAAACTCTCATCTCCCCCGATTCAGCCGGGTTCAAAATTGCCAGTTCGATACAAGCCAGAGTATCTCTAATGTTTAGCATCCCCCTAGTTTGATTACCCGATCCGTATACCGTCAATGGAACACCCACTGCTGCCTGTACGCAGAATCTATTTAGAACTGTCCCAAAGACTGCATCATAGTCAAATCTTGTTGCCAAATCCGGGTGTAAAACAGTTTCGTCTGTTTCCTGACCGTATACGACTCCTTGATTTAAATCAGTTGCCTTGAGTCCCCAAATTCTGCATGCGAACAAAATATTGTGTGAATCATGAACCTTAGAGAGATGATAAAACGAACCCGGCTGTTTCGGATATGGCATTACATCTTTTCGACCGTTGTGTTCAATTGTAATATACCCTTCTTCAATGTCAATATTTGGTGTTCCATATTCGCCCATAGTTCCAAGTTTGACAAGATGGATATTTGGATTCAATTCGGCTATAGCATAGAGAAGGTTAAGGGTTCCGACAACGTTATTAACCTGAGTATGAACTGCGTGGTCTCTATCGATCATCGAATAAGGGGCGCTTCGCTGTTCGGCGAAGTGTACTATGGTGTCAGGCATAAAGTCTTTAATAGTTTCATAAATAAAACTGTTATCAGTTAAGTCTCCGACATAAGAATTAATTTTTAAACCGGTGACCATCTCCCAAGTAGAAATTCTTCGGCTCAGCTTTTCAATAGGCACCAATGAATTCACGCCCATCTCATCGTCATAATGCCGGCGCAAGAAATTATCAACAACTGCGACTCTATAACCTCTCTTCGACAGATAAAGAGCGGTCGGCCAACCAAGGTAACCGTCTCCTCCCAAAACAAGTATCTTCATGATTTCGTTTACCTCCTAAGTTAGAGTGTTACTATCTGTACACATATCTTTATCTAAGAGTCTGGGATTGAACTGGGATTGAACTACTCTTAAACTGTGATTGTTGTTATGATTTTGTTAAATTTATAGATTAAACTTAAATTACAGGCACTTTTCAGAACGGGTACGATACTATAAGAGGTAACTATGGATAATGCAGTCTTTAATGCAATGACAAAATTTGCCAAAGATACTCCGTCTTTAAATGGCTTTGTGAAAGTTTTTACTACTTGGGGAGTGGTTCTCCTTGCGGTATTAATTCTTTTGGTTTATCTTCGAGGTAGATTCAGAGATGATGCCGTCGAGCGACTAGCCAGGGTTATCGGCACAGGTCTCGCGGCAGTCGTGGCTTACGGGATAAGCGAAGTGATAAAAGAAGTAGTTAAACGACCCAGACCTTGGACTACTCATCTAAACTCTTTTATTCTAGCGCCCCATGAAACTTCGTATTCTTTTCCTTCCAATCACGCAATTGTCGTAGGTGCCGTGATAATGGGGCTTTGGCTATCAAGGGATGTATTTATCACTTTTATAGCTACAATTGACGGACTTTTAGTAGCTGCATCCCGGCTGTATCTTGGAGCCCACTACTTCAGTGATGTCATAGTAGGATTACTGCTCGGTCTTATAATTGCCGCAATTGTATCACCGCTTACAAGCAGATTACTACATCCAACCATTGAAAACATTGCGGATGGAAAGTACAGAAAAATTGTAACTTCGCGGCCTAAAAAATTACTTGAGCTAACCGACCGCAGGAAATTTAAGCCGCTTGACACCAACCTTTTATAATTGCCGGTCGTTAAATCAGATTCATCACTGTCAAAGATAGTCAACGCAACCGTTGTAATACCGATTTTTAATCCCGGCGACTACTTTATAGATCACATCGTATCCATTTACAGCCTAGTCCAACAAATTAAGCCCAATGTAGAGTTAATACTGGTTAATGACGGATCAGAATCCATTCAGACCGAAAAAATACCAAAATCGATCTTTAATGAAATCACGTTGATTTCCCACTCGACTAATTTGGGTAAAGGTGCCGCATTAAAAACAGGATTTAAAGAAGCCCAAGGCGATTGGGTAGGATTTATTGATGCTGACGGGGACATTCCGGCACGTTTTTTGATACAGATATTGGATGCGATTAATTTCGAAAACAGTCAAGATAATCATGTCAATCCGGACTTAATAATATCGTCAAAGATCCTACAAGATTCAAAAGTAAACTCTTCGATTTTCAGAAAACTCTCTTCATTTAGCTTTGGTTATATTACCAAAATATTTTTTGACTTACCGGTAAGAGATACTCAGACCGGCTTGAAAATGTTTTCAAAAAAGGTATTGGATTCAATTCTGAATCTATCTGCCGAAAACGGATTTCTAATTGACTTAGAGCTCCTAAACCTAGCAAAAATAAATGGTTATACGAATTTCAAGGAGATCCCTGTCACAATAATTAAACGCCGCAACTCTACCTTATCTTTTAAAACGGGAATAGAGATGCTAACTGGAATATTCCGCCTAAAACACAGGCTTTCAAAAATCACTCGACAGCTGTCGGAAATGAATTAGCTTAGCGGTGAAAAAGAATCGGTATTTAACTATATAAGATCTCGAATTTTTTAATTGAGGATTTTGAATAAAGGAAAATTCAAGTTGCATACCGTCAATTCAACATATCCTTATATTTTTGTTGTGTTTTAGCGCCCATTCCGGCAGTGAATTTTCCGATATTCGAAACAAGCTTCGGGGCTTCGCCGGCAAATCTGGCCAAAACTGCCCTGTAGAGTGGAATCGATCCCGTCAGTGCTCTTGCTTCAATTAGTTTGAGTCCCAATGCTGCAACGTTGTCCGGCTCTAAGAGTTTTCCCGAGCTGAAAGGCATAGCAGCATCTGCGTTATCGACTTCAGCTTTTAACATAGGGGTCCATATGCCATCCGGACACAGTAAAGATAAGTGAATATTGTGAGGTTTCATTTCCTGTGCGGCGGTATGAGTAAAAGCTCTTACGCCAAATTTGGAAGTCGAATAAATTCCGATACCATATGTCGGACTGTAAGATGCCAGAGAACCGATATTCAGTATTGAACCACCTTTCTTCGTACCTTTCATCACTTCTATGGCTGCTTTTGTTCCGTAGATTACTCCGAGTATATTTACATCAATAACTTTTTCAATAGTCTTGACATCAATCTTGTCGATAAGGCCCGGTCCTAAAAGCCCGGCATTATTTATCCAAATAGTGGGATTATATTTTTCGGCAATTTTGAGGCATTGTGAGTAATCTGTCACATCCAATACTTCATCGACTACCTCAGATTTTGCAATGTCAGTAGCTATTACAGTGGCACCTTTGTTCTTAAGCTGCTTTACAAACTCAGTCCCCAAACCTCCTGCCGCTCCTGTTACCACTGCCACATGGCTCCCATCAATAGAAAACTGCTTTTTCATCTTAAAAACACCACCTTGTTATTTAACTAAATATCACTCAAAAATCTGGTTCGGCTCAATTTTAAATATGTGTTGCATCGAACCACAACATTACAATAGCTCAAGAATACATACTTTTTTCAAAAAAAATCAAATTGTCTTTTAATTCCTCTAAGTCATTATGCCAACAAAAGAGTATTCATTCATCACGGCAATCAAATAGCTTGTTTTTACTACCCGGAAAAGTTTTTTATCAGACCAAAAAATGGCAAATACAATACTTAAAGTCATTCAGCTTGATTCAAGTTAGATTAAATTTAGGGTAAATTTTGCCGGTTAAGCGGTATTTGGTTTATTCTTAAATATATGGAAGAATTTAATGATATCGTTTCGGATGCAACAACACGTCCAATGCTTACAGTTGAAAAAAAGGTGGTGCAACTGTTTCAGCTAGTGACGGATTCAACAGCGGGAGCCACCGAGGCTCTGCTATCATCCGATCGAGCAATTGCCAAAGAAACAATGGCTCGCGAAGAACTTGTAGATTCTCTCTACAGTGATGTAGAGAGTTTGGTTTTAGAGAGGCTCTCAACTCTGGATTTACCCAAAGCAAGAGTCCAGGAATTAATAGTTATACTGAGAATGCTTCCCGAACTTGAAAGATCGGGAGATCTTGCCGAACACATTGCCTGGAGGGCAAGCCGAGGACTCGGTAACGAACTGACTTCTCGGCTGAGAGGTCTGATAAATTCAATGGGTCATCTTACGGTAAAGATGTGGAATCAGTCTACACAAAATTTCATCGCCGGCACCGGAGATAGAGTGGACGAGATAAAAGAACTGGATGACGAGTTGGACGAACTCCACGTTGCATTAACGGCGGAAATCGTGGGAAGCGGAATCCCTACCCAAGTTGCAATTGAACTTGCGATGGTGGGTAGATTTTACGAAAGATTAGGTGACCATGCCGTAAATTTGACAAGGCGGAGTGCCAAAATTGCAATTGACGAACCCCGATGGAACTAAAGCCACCCTGACTCATGTATATTAAATAACTATCTGTAATGATTCGTCACGTTAGTGACAAGAAATTGTGAGTCAGTTTAAAAAATGATCAATTATCCTAAACTACTGTGGTGACTTTTTTGAACAATGAGCTGCGAGTTTTGCTGCAATAATTGCTCTTGTCAACCTTTGAACTTTAAATCCAAGTCCGTTGAGAAACTCCTCGAAACTCAAGTACTCCATAGTGCCTAAATCTCCCACTTAACCGCAAACTTCAGCCGCCGTCATCAACATCAAAAGCCAATCGACTTTTCGACAGTAACTTTTCGTCTTGAAAATAGAGCCTTAACGACAATTTAGCCGGCGGCAAATGTCCGTAAACTAGAAATCCGCATCCGGGCTCCAGCTGCCTTAAAACCGAACTACTAAGTAGATTGGCACTTTGAGGTGATTGGGTAAGGGACCGGTTTCCGTGCTTATCAGTGGTTACCGACTCTAAGGTATCCATCCGACTACCGCCCAACACGGATAACTTTTCAATATTATCCACATCCGAAAGACCCGAAAGAACAATTTTGGCTCTGTGATTGTTAATTATCGTGGATGCCCTGCTTCCATATCGCGTATATATCTGAGCAATGTCCTGGAAAATCGATACTATTTGAATTCCGTTTGATGCAGCCGTTGAAGCCAACGTATCCAACTCGGATACCGGAGCTATATTTGCCGCCTCATCCAAGACAATAAGTAATGGTGGATCAATGGGTTTAGACGTTCTGGTTACGGTCTCAAAAGCCCCCCGAATAACTTCTCCGACTACCGTAGAAAAATAGTCTTTTAGACGATGCTGTTCATGGGCCGGGGATATCAGGTAAAGTGTATTGTTTCCTTCGAGAAATTTTCCCGTAGAAAACAATGGGGTATCCCCTGTAATATTCGAGTAAGGCTCCAATACGGATTCGAGGGTAGTAAAAATGGATGAACGCTGCCTTTCTTCTTTGTAAATAGTTGATTCAAAGGCCTGTAGCGCCTTCGGTTCGTCTAGTTCAATTAAAAGTCTTGTGACCACATCCACCGCCTGGGTATCAGTCCAGGTAATGACCTCCTCAATTCCCAAGTTTGCCTTTGAAGCAGCAAATAACATTGGGGCTAATAACTTTGCGGCACACTGATACCAAAACCTGGAATCATCCAGTCCCGATTGCCCCGAAGTTTCCATGGACATAAACGCGCTGATCTTTTTTGCATCACTAAAATTTTTTATATTCGTAACCGGAGACCAAAGGGATTTGGGGTATCCGCTCTGACTGGAAGGATCTATTACGTTTACGTTTCCACATGTACTTCTATAGCCAATAGTTAAGTCGACTAAATCAGTCTTAACACTTGTCGCTATGATCGGACCTTCCCATTCCAAAAGCGCGGGAATGCAAAAACCGGTAGTCTTACGGGATTGAGTTGGACCGATTACAAGTAATGACTGATTATTTTCTCCGGCAATAAGTCTGTTATCGAAACGTCCAAATACAAGTCTACCCCGCACAAAATTAGTTACGATAAGGTCCGAGAGGTCCTTCAAAACAGCCCATTTCGTGTGAGAAGTATCGTGAAAACCTTTGGACAAAACCGATATAAATTTACCCAACTTATCTTTAAACGAAGTCTTATTATATAAAAACCAAACTACTGAATAAATGAGTCCTCCAAGCATAAGTGCGCATATTCTGAAACTTAGTCCGCTTCCGACATATACATTACGATTCCATGACAGTTTGGTGCTGCCAAAATGCATAACATTTAGAATTGCATCGGAAACAATTTTCGATACAGGAAGACTAAACAGTCTAAAGTTAAAAATCAGATCTGTCACCTCCGCAGTTATGAAATCAAATGCCGTGATGACAACACCGACAACTCCGGCATAGATATATAGCTTTTTGCCCACATCGGCCCCCTTGGAATCTGCATTCTTCAAGTTCACGGCAGATTTCAACCCTCCGACTTCAAAGAAGCTAGTTGATCCAAATTCTGTGTGTTTCTAAGCGATTGGTCAGTATCGACTATGAGACGTTCAAATTGGGATATACGATGCTTTATCAGAAAAGATCTTTCGGAAACTTTCCACAGTGCATGAGCCCTTGTTAATTTCGGTAAAATCGAAAGCTCCGTATTATTAAGTTTTAAGATCTTTCCCAATAGCTCAAGTTCACTTGAGGGCTGTGAAAATATTACCTTTGTTTCCGAGTCCGAGATAAGGCCCTTTGCCGATTCGGAATTTCCGGATGAAAAATTACCTTCGTTTAAATCGCTCAGTCTGTGAAATACG